>JAOAPQ010000145.1 GCA_025462965.1 Bryobacterales bacterium | reverse complement strand
GTCGACTGTGACGCTGTCGTTTACGCGCACTTCGACGCCTTTCCTTTCGAGTTTCTGGAAGCCTGTGAGTTCCGCGGTGACGTTATAGATGCCGGGCAGCAGGAACGGCAGGGTGTAATTGCCGGAGTCGTTGGTCTCGGCGTCAACGGAGGCTCCGGTGCCCGTGTTAGTGGCTCGGACCTGGACGCCGGTGACGGAAGATCCGGATTGGTCAACGGCGCGTCCGGATATGGAGCCTCGCGAATCCTGGGCGGCGGCGGGCAGCCAGGTGGCGAGAAGCAGTAGGAGAAGCAGAGAACTGCGGCGTATCATTTCTTCCCTCGTGGTCAGGCGACTTACGGAGTCTGAAGCTATTTTGCTCTCACTACAGTAATGCAGGAAGCTGGGTAAATGTCAGTGCGAAAACAGATCAATGAACGTTTCGTGAACGTTGAACTGCGCGCCAAATGCGGGGCAGGCGCTATGGATGGCATTGGCGCGGGCATGATGCGGACTCCGCGTGGCCGTTCACGGTTATGAGTGCGGGACGGAGGAAAGGTCGGGAATGGGACTGCAACTAGAGCGCAAACGAGTTTGAACATTAGAACGTAGAGCGCTATTCGATGACCGGAGGAGCCGGCATGATGCGGTGCGTTTCGTAGATGGCGTTGATGGCGTTTTCTGTGTCTACACCGCAACGGACGACGACCTGATAGGCGGCGGGGAAGTGTTTATAGCCCTGGCGGGAGAAGCGCTCCTGTAGGTCACGAAGAGCGGCGGGTGAGCGGAAGAAGTCGATGGCGGCTTGCGGGCCGGGGCTGCCGGTGAAGCCTGAGAAGAGGAGTGTGCGCTCTGGACGGGGATGTCCCGGCTGGCTGGGAAGAACGGTGATCAAGCCGTAGACGGTGGAGTAGCGGGTGGTTTGCGGGTTTCGTTTGGCGCGATAAACGGGGGCGTTGCGATCGGCTTTGATTCCGAGAACCTCTTCGTTCAGGGCGGGGTCGAACCAGAACGAGTAAGGGGTGGCCTTGAGAATTCTGGCAAGGTATTGGGTGTAAGCAGGGGCACCGAGGACGACGAGACCGGTGTCGTGGATTGCCATGGGTTGCATGGCGGGTTCCGGGGCAGCGTGGTAGGAACCGCCGGCGGAGGCGATGAGGGAACTAACGGCCATGCTGGCGATGGAATCGCTGAACACGGAATAGCCGCGGCTGCGGGCAAGGTAGAGAGGGCCACCGCGGGATTCGAACTTGAGGCCTTCGAACCATTGCTGGGCCCAGCTGGGGGCGGGTTCCACTAAATTGGCTTGCGGCTGGGGCTTGATGCCGGGTTGGGAGGGTACGGGTCTGAGCAGCGGCGGAGCGCTGAGGAGGATGAGGACGTCGCCGCCTCGCTGGAGCACGGGCCCCCAGGCTTCTCGAACGATAGGGTCGATGGGGTCTGGCGGGAACCGGCGGGAGAGAAAGAGAGTGAGTGCTATGGCGGCGAGAAATGCGGCTGCCATCCAGAGGATTACGCGGCGAGGGATGGCGGATTGCGCGGGTTGGGGTCGGAGTGTTTCGAATGTTGGCGAGAGGTGGGCGACCGTGAGTTGGGTTCGGTCAAGCTGCGCGCGACTGGGAGCGACAAAGCTGGGACGATAAGCACCTTTGGGAAGTTCAATGCGAAGTTCGGCACGCGGGCATTCCGATTCGTAGTATTCATCCAGTTTGCGGCGGAGGGCGTGCGCGCGGCTCCGGACGCTGGAATCTTCGCCCGGGGCATAGGCTGGAGGGCGATGGAGGGCTTCGGTAGCGATGGAATATTCGGTGATGTCACTGCCGCGGCCCGCGAGTTCCATTTCACCGATGTAGCGGAGAAAGCGCTGTAGTTGGTCTGAACGGGAAAAGGTGCGGCTGTGAATGATGGCATCGAGGGCACGCTGTTTTTCTATCTGCCCCTTTTCTATACGCTCCTTCTCGACACTTTCTGCGACCTGGCTTTCCGGAATCATGGGGATATTATATTGTGGCTGCGTTCGGTGGAAGGGAAAGGGTAGGGGGCAACATAGATGGCGCGGTTTGCAACACAAACTGCCCGGTCGTCATGAGCTGAAGAACGTATTGTCGGTTACGCCATCCTCCCGATCAACATATGCCGCCCATATTCCACGGTAATTCCCTCGGAAAGCGACGAGCAGGTCGGCATTACTGTAGGCCTTAACCGCGTGCCCTAAACAATTGGCAGCAGCATTGCAACACCGCAAGCGATATGGACAGCGCGCGTCGTGCAATGTCAGGAAACGAACAGCATTAGGTCAATGCTCCTCTTTGTGACGCGCCGAGATTAACGCAATGCTGATCTTTCAGGTTGTGACCGTATTTTTGATCGCGGTCGCGATGGCGCTTTCCCTTGCCCACGCTCTGGAATATCCGGGCAAAATGCGCTTGAGCAAGGAAGCCTACCTCACGACGCAATGCATCTACTATCCCGGCTTTACGATCGGCGGATTTGGCGAAGCGCTCGGGCTGGTTGCGACGTTAGTCCTGCTCCTATTGATGCCGCGTGGAAGCCAAGCCTTTTGGTGGACTCTCGCCGGGTTCCTTGGATTAGCGGCCATGCAAGCAATATTTTGGTTCGTCACGCAGCCGGTGAATCGCTGCTGGGTGGCGTGTTTACCCCTAACGAACGCGGCCCGCAGCTTCTTTTCTGTCGCATCGAAATCAGGCTCAGACGAAGGAGTTGATGATCGATGGGAGCGTTTGAGAGACAAATGGGAGTATTCCCACATCGCCCGCGCCGTGTTCGCTGCAATCAGTCTTATATCGTTGACCATGGCGGTTGCCATTTACGGACGAAGTTGATGAGGCAACCGTTACAGCTCCGAGTAAATGAGGGAAGCTCGCGATGACCACCGATCGACCGAGCCGCGTGCTTGTTTTCAATCCGGGCAGCGCATCCCTGAAATTCGAGGTCGTCGCATCGGAGCCGCCCGTTTCCGGCGTTGTTCGCGGCACGAAGGTGCTCAGCGGGGTGGTTGAACCAATCGGCGCAGGTGCGAAGTTCAGCACGATCAACGCCAGAAAGAAGACAAATCAGGAGGACGTCTCCGTCAAGAATCACGGTGATGCGGCCAAGGAGATACTTGCTCGAATCGACTCCGGGCTGGCCGCTCCTGGCGGCGTTTCGAGTGCCCAAGACATCGACCTTGTCGCTCACCGTGTCGTCCATGGCGCTGATCGGTATGTGGAAGCGACGGTTATTGATGACGAACTGGTGAAGGGTATCGAGCAGTTGGAAGAGCTTGCTCCACTACACAATGTTGGTGCAGTCTCCGTGATTCGTGCAAGCCGCGCCGCTCTTGGGAATGCGATACCACAGATCGCCGTATTCGATACATCCTTCCACCGTTCGATGCCGGATCGGGCCCGACTCTACGCCATTCCCCTGGAATTGACCCAGAGGCACAAAATTCAGCGGTTTGGCTTCCATGGAATTTCTCACCACTATTTGACACTGCGATATGCGGAGCTTACCGGAACCCCACTCGACCGGACCAACATCATCACCCTGCATCTGGAAGGTGGATCATCTGCGACAGCTGTGGTCAGCGGCAAGTCGGTCGACACGTCCATGGGGTTCACGCCACTGGAAGGTTTAATGATGGGGACCCGCTCAGGCGACATCGATCCAGCGCTGGTGGGCTTTCTTGCGCGCAAAGAGGGGATGGAGGTTGCGTCCGTCGAAGAACTGCTTAACAAGAAATCCGGTTTGCTTGGCGTTTCCGGACGCTCGGCGGACACCCGCGAGTTGATTCCGCACCAATCCGAAGAACGCGTCGCACTTGCGCTCGACATGTTTGCTTATCGGGTCCGGAAGTACATCGGCGCCTATCTCGCGGCGGCCGGGAAGATGGCCGCCGTTGTTTTCTCGGGTGGCATCGGAGAGAACACGCCGGAAGTCCGCCGCCGCATCTGTGAGGGTCTCGATCGGTTTGGATTGGATCTCGACGCGGATCGAAATACTGCAACGGTCGATTGCGAGGGAAAAATTACCCGCGATGAATCTCATCTGCACGCATTCGTCATACCGACGGAGGAAGGGCTGATGATCGCCCACCAGGCTTTGTTGGCTCGCCCGGTCCCCAAACGCAGTGACCAAATGAGCGCAACGGTTTCGCCCGTACAGCCAACCAAGACCGGGGAGGGCAGATATGGCACTTGATCCCGACCGAGTCCTGAAGCCGGTGAAAAAACTTCGTAAGCTGATCGACCGGGTTGAGAGCGAGTCTAATCCCGAGACAGTTCACGATTTGCGCACCACCACTCGTCGCTTTGAGGCCATGTTCGACGCGCTCTCTCTTGACGCGCACGGAATTGGCAAAGCGATGTTGAAAGACTTAGGACGCATCCGCAAACGCGCCGGAAAGGTTCGTGATATGGATGTACTCACAGGCTTTGCTTCGACCGTTCACCCGCAGGGGGATCAAGAGTGTCAGGTAGAGTTGCTGGAGCATCTCGGGGCTCAGCGAAAGAAGCAGGCTGCGAAGCTCTCGGCTGAAGCAAAGAATTTTCACAGGCCGTTACGGAAGAACCTGAAGCGAGCCGGTTCGGTGCTCGCTAAACTCCTGCAGGAAAATAAGAATTCCGATCAGGGAGACAGCGTGAGCGTTGAAGCGACGGCGAGTGCCGTGAAGCTTGCGGTCCAGCTGGGAACTCCGCCACGTCTGGGTAGAGACAATCTCCATCCCTACCGGCTAAAGATCAAAGAACTCCAAAACGTGTTGCGCATGGCGGCCGGCTCGGCTCGCCCCCGCTTCGTAGACGATTTGGGCGAGGTGAAAGACGCCATCGGCGAATGGCATGACTGGGAAGAGTTGGCTTCTATCGCAGAAAAAAATCTCGACCACAGATCATGGTGCGGGCTGCAGCCCGAGTTGAAACGCATCGCCAGGCAAAAGTACGGGCGCGCCCTCGGTCTCGCACAACAACTCAGAAAGACATATCTGCAAGATCCAGATGCGCGCGGAAAGCGAACTTCCGCTGCCGCCCCGAAAATCCCGCGCCCTCCTGTCTGGGAGGCCGCAGCGCTGCTAGCGGGCTGAGAGCATGAAGAAGTCGACGCGAGGCAGCCCATCCAAAGAACGCGGGAATCGTTCGCCTGGTCAGACACAGATCACGGTCACAATTGAAACGCCCAGGGGAAGCCGCAATAAGCTGAAATACGATCCTGCCCGGCGGATGTATCAATTGTCGAAGGTCCTGCCGGAAGGAATGGTCTTTCCCCACGATTTCGGATTCGTGCCTGGCACGAAGGCAGAAGACGGCGACCCATTGGATGTTCTGGTTCTTACCGATGAGCCGCTCTTTCCCGGGTGCCTCGTGGAATGCAGGCTGATCGGCGTGATCGAGATGGAACAGGACGTAGAGGGCGCCATGACGCGCAACGACCGCCTGATCGCCGCCGCGCAAGCATCCCTGCTTTATGCCGACGTCAACGACCTTAGCGGCCTGAATCCGACGATACTCGGTCAGATTGAAGCATTCTTTGTGAACTATCAAAACGTAAGGGGCATAAAGGTGAACATCCTTGATCGTCGAGGACCGGACCGGGCGCGCACGATTCTGCAGCGAAGCCGGACGAAGTAAGCAGCGACCAAAGCTTTTCAGTTCTATATCGATCACTGATGACCGAGGCCCCAGACATACGCGGCAAGGGCGGATGCCTGGTCGGGGGTGAGTTGCGCACCACCCATAGGCGGCATCGGGCTGCGGTATAGCTTGGGTTGCGGCACCCCGTTGGTGATCACTTTCAAGATTCCAGCGAAATTGCCGTCACCCCACAACCTTTTTTGGCTTGTGAGCGGGGCCCAGCGACGAACCTGCGCCGTTCGCGCCATGGCAGCCTGTACAGCTCGCTCCGCCCACCTGACCGTGGTAAATGCGATCGCCCAAGGCAACCATCTCGGGTGTCGCTCCCTCGGAAACAGGGGGTTTGCGATTGCGGCCGCGCCTGCGTCTACATTCGTGCCGTCGCAAAGCGAGCGCCTGGGGAAAATGTCTGGTTTGTCTTGTTCGCGTCGTCGCGCCATATGCCGCCACGGGTTTCCAATTCGGTGCACGGTTTGGCGCCCGGTAACTTGGGTTGCCGGTTTTGCGGTTAGCAGGAATTGCTCGTAGAGGCAACGTCCACATACATTGATCCATCGGCACTAATAATGAAGGATGCATCGGATGGTCGCCGCCGAGAGGCAATCCGGAAATAATGGCCTCCGGCGGGTTCTGCGGCACGAGCGCTCCCGAAGGAAGTGAATATCGCACGATTCGGTCTTTGATCTCCGCTCGGACCCACTACCATGTGGCGAGCGTGGCCGATGCCGTCAGCAAATACCGTCGCGCAAAAGCCCGCGGGCAACGTCAACCCGCTGTCGTCGTGTGAGCACAGTGCGCTCTTAGTTTCTTGCCGGGATCGGGCTTGGTTTGAGCCGAGGCCACCAAGCTGACGACGAACAATGCGGCGAGCACGATGATGGCACACAACCGAGGTCTATATGATCGAAGCAATCGCATTGAAGCCTCCGGAGATCGATTAAAGATCGCCGCAAGGGACTTTTTTTACAGGCATCAGCCATCATGTTGGCTCGCGTGTTCAACCCACTCGATTCAACGGATCCTATGGCCTCTCGCAGATCATGGCTGTACAGCGTGAAGCGATGGAGTTCAGTGCAATCCCGCATCTGACCTACCCTTCCCTTCATTATTAATTACTCCACCCAAGCTCTCGATGACCTCGACATTGCAGGACGATATTTGCCAAGGGTCAAGACGAATGGTTCGCGTCGCGCTTCCTCGATTCCAGATTCGCGGCACTGATGAGCCATAATAACCCTAGCTTAGGGCTGGATTTATCACGGCCCGCCGCTTGTCGCTATGTTTGCACACTACGCTAGAGTTCTCTTAATTACGCTGGCTCTCTCCGGCGCCCAGATCCGCGGGGATACAGTGGTTGGAATCCGCGGTCCCCAGTTCACCCTGAACGGGCAACTGAGTTACTCCGCGGCCACGGGGTTTCCGCAGGCTGACCCCAATCTCGCCGGCACACTTTTGAATGTCCGCGCCGTGCAAGGGATTTTCGACGACGCAAACTATCCGCAGATGGGGTCCCGGAAAAATGCATATCACTCCAACACGCTGGGAGACATCTCTTGGGATTACCCCGATGGACCCTGGGACGCGGAACGGAACGTCCGTGAGTTTCTGGCTGCACTGCCCGACTGGCGGCGTTGCGGACTGTTAGCCTTCACCGTCAACCTGCAGGGAGGTGGTCCCCCAGACGGCAATTATGAAGAAAAAATCTACCTGCAGCCGCATAACAACAGCGGTTTCGATCCGCACGGCAATCTCAAACCGGCGTATGCGGAGCGGTTGCGGCGAGTTATCTCGGAGGCCGATCGGCTGGGGATGGTAGTCATCGTCGGATTCTTTTACTTTGGTTCTAACGAGCGCATCGAGGTCAGCCCTGACGACCGGTACGTGAAAGAAGCAATCCTTCAGGGCTGCCGCTTCCTCAAGCAACTGCCGCATCGAAACGTGCTCATCGAGATCAACAACGAGACCAATCCCCGCAGCTATAAGCACCACATACTCCAACCGGATGGCGCACTCGATGCCGTCTTGCTTGCCCAGCAAACGGTAGAGCATCAGATCCCCGTATCGATGAGCTGGTCCGGGGGCATCATGCCTCGCGGAAGCCGCGGTGATGCCGCGCTTCGTTCGGTGGACTACGTCATGTTCCACACCAACGGGCAAACGCCCGAAGAAGTGCATCAGACGATCACCGCGATGCGCCGGTGGACCGGATACGAGCGCCCCCTGATCATCAATGAGGATGGTGTCAGCACGTTCAATCTGCATGCTGCCGCGCAAGAACACGTGGGTTGGGGATTTTACGACAACGGACTTGGCAACTATCGCGACGGCTATCAGAATCCGCCGGTGAACTGGAAGATCAGTTCGCCGGTGAAGTGGCTGTTCTTCGAGCAGGTGGCCCGGCTAACCGGTTCGCCAACGCCACCCATACCGGGATACCATGCCGAGGATACACCCGAAATCGAGGTTTTCGGTCTGAAGCCAAACCAGGTCCTGAAGCAACCGGCTTGGATTGAGGCGATCGTCAAGGACCGTCACCCGCGTTGGCCTATCAAACGGGTGGAATTCTTCATTGATGGCAAGCCTTACAGTTATCGGACTCAGGCGCCATACATGTTGAATAACCAGGAGTGGTGGGACATGGTGGACGTTTCCGCGGGCAAGCACGTCCTTCGCGTGGTCGCTTATGACCGGCGAGGTCCGCGCTTCACGGAGCTATGTTCCATGGTGGAAATTCCCTTTGTTATCGAAAAGTGATCGAGTATTAAGTAAGCAGCCATAACTTCGTTTCTCGGGTACCTGTGTGACCGCTTCTGCGAGTATCAGGAACTCTTTCCTTTGAGTTATGGGGCTGAAAGAACTGACAACAATGACGTATGCAACTGATCTAATCCAATATTATAGGCAAGCTCTTCATCAGCTCTGGAACGTGCACCTATGGGGTCTTCCGCAATTTAGGAATGAG
>JAOAPQ010000004.1 GCA_025462965.1 Bryobacterales bacterium | reverse complement strand
GGATAAGTCGGTCCTTTCGGAGCAGCACCCCGCTTACATCGGCATGTATGACGGAAGGCTCATGGAAGAGCTGGTGCGGAGCTTCGTGGAATCGTGTGATGTCGTCCTGACTATCGGGACCATGATGTCGGACGTCAACACCGGCGCCTTTACCTCGCGGCTCGATCCGAAGAAGACCATCGATATCCGGCATCACAGCACGCAGGTCGGGTCAAAGGTCTACCGGAACGTGGAGATGAAGGATATTCTGGTTGAGCTTACAAAGCGTGTCGTAAAGCGGAACGGTAAGCCGCCGATGCAGCCGGCTTCGCTGGACGGAATAGCGGGCGGCGGCAATGACCCGATTACCGCGGAGACGCTGTATCCTCGCTGGGCAAAGTTCCTCAAACCGAACGATATCCTCATCGCCGAAACGGGAACCTCTTCGATGGGGCTCGCCTTCGCTCATATGCCCGAGGGTGCGACCTTCTTCAACCAGACTTTGTGGGGTGCCATTGGATGGGCAACACCGGCTGCCTTTGGCGCGGCCGTAGCGGATCCGAGCCGTCGTCTGGTTCTGGTGACCGGTGAAGGAGCTCACCAGCTTACGGTTCAGGAAATCGGTCAGTTCGGACGGCGCGGCCTGAAACCCATTGTGTTCGTGCTCAACAACAATGGGTATCTGATTGAACGGCTTCTCTGCGAGAATCCCGACTCTGTCTACAACGACGTAGCTTCATGGAACTATGCGGAGATACCGCACGCGCTTGGCTGCGATGGCTGGTTCACGGCTCGCGTGACCACTTGCGGCGAATTGGACGAGGCAATCAGAGCTGCGGAGCAAGGGAAAACCGGGGCATATATTGAAGTGGTTACGGAAACTTATGCCGCTTCGCCGCTTTCGCAGAAGCTGCATGAAAGCTTAGAGACGCTTTACAGGTAACCGGCGACGAAGTGGAATGCGGTATACGAAGCGCATAGAATTATGCGTCACGCTGGTGGTGGGTACTGCTACGCTGATTCCTGGTTGCAATCGTGCGGGCAAAAAGGCGAGTTCGCAGGCCGAATCCGCGCAGGCCATTCCCGAAGCGGGTCCGTTAGCCCGGCCCAAGTCGCTCCAACAGGTTGGCGTCCCCGCTGAGGCGACCCGCGCAGCAATACCGCCTGACAATCCGCAGACCCCCGAGAAAATCACCCTCGGGATGAAACTCTTCTTCGACGGTCGATTGTCGGCCGACGGGTCCGTGGCTTGTAGTACCTGCCACGATCCGGCGCGCGCTTTCACCGACCGGAAGCCCGTCTCAGTCGGGATTAACAACCGCGCCGGGCAACGCAACGCGCCGACTATTCTGAATGCCCTCTATAACAAGACGCAGTTCTGGGACGGCCGGGCGAAGACACTCGAGGAGCAGGCGGCGCTGCCAATCGTCAATCCGGTTGAAATGGGCCAGCCCAGCCTCGATGCCGCCGTGGCTCGGGTCGCCGCCGTCAGCGAATACCAACAGGCCTTTCGGGACATCTTCGGCCGCCCGCCTAACGGCCCCGACCTGCTTCGCGCCATCGCGTCCTATGAACGCACGCAGCTGTCATTCGATGCTCCGTTCGACCACTTCATCGCCGGCGACCAGAACGCCATCGATAACTCCGCCAAGCGCGGCTGGGAACTCTTCAACACTCGCGGCCGCTGCAATAAGTGCCATGCGTTGACGGAAGACAAGCGGGACGTCACCTTATTCACGGATAACGACTTTCACAACATCGGTATCGGGATCATTCGGCACAACGTCGTCGCGCTGGCACGGCAGGCCGAGCAGCTCATTAACTCGGGCGATACGGCGGCCATCGATCGCGCAGCCATTCAGACGGACATGTCGGCGCTTGGCCGCTTTCTCGTCACGAAAAAGGAGCCCGATATTGCCTCGTTCAAGACACCGGACCTGCGCAACGTACTGGTGACCGGACCGTATTTTCACGACGGCTCGCAAGAGACGCTTTGGGATGTCTGCGACCATTACAACAAGGGCGACGGCTTGCAGAATCCCTATCTCGACCAAGACATCCAGCCGCTCGCCTTGACGGAGGCAGAGATTGACGACCTCGTGGCCTTCCTCGCGTCCCTGACGAGCGCGGACTACAAAGAACATGGGGCCAGTGAGCTGGCGCGCCAGCGCGAACTCTCGCGGACGGCGCGGCCCCAGCGGGACACGGCGAGGGCCTTCGGCCCGAAACCGATCCAGCCCAAGCCGTCTCGCCCTTGATTCGCAAAACGGATCGCGTGACATCATGATCAACATGAGCTTCGCTCGCGCCTTGCTCCTCTTCGCCCCCCTGGCCATCCCTTTGGCGACCAAGGCGCAAAGTCCTCAACCCGGGCAGCCGAAAGCCGCGACTCTCGAGAGTACCGCGCAATTGGTCGGCGTTCTGTCAGAGTTAACTGAACTGCAAAAGCTGTCCGCCGGCACTGTCCCGGCAGATCGGTGGCAAATCCTCTGGTTGCACCAACACATTTCCGAACGAGTCATGGCTACCTCCCTCCAGGTGGACGCCATCACTGCTCAGATCGACAATGAGATTTCACGCGCCAATGAACTCCACAGCTACCTGGCAGACCGTCGCGACCGCGCCGTGAACCGCGCCAACCTGCTGAGCATCATGGTCGGCGGAGGCCTTGGGGCTACCAGTTCCGGCCTGCAGCTCTCACCAAACCTGACGAAGCCCGCGGCCGGAGTTGGCATTGGCGCCGGCACGCTTTCCGCCAGCCTCGCCCTCCTCGGCATCCGCGCGCAGAAGGGCAAGAGCAGCCAATTCGACTTCCAATCCAATATGCTCGCGGAGTTTTTCGATCGCCCCGCTCTGCCGGATAGCCAATATCCGGAGACCATCTGGACCTTCTTGAATCAATCTCCCCCGAATAATTCAACCGGACTCACCCGCAAGCAACAGTTGATGCAAACCTGGGTCGAAGTCAAGCGAATCGACTCGCTCGCAAGTAAAGAGAAAATCGACCGCCTCACCAGTCAGCCGTCCGAACTGCTTAAGCTCACCATCGACGACTTTGAAGACCGTGCCGCTATGCTCCAGGATGTTCGCGCCAGAATATCGTTCCTGAAGCGCGACCTTGGGGCGCTCATCGCGTCGCTCCCGCCCGTCGACGGGTCTGCCGGGGCCGCGCCTCGGTGATTTTCCTGACACCTGATACCCACGGCCCCGAGCGATGTTCAGATCCTGCAGTTCATTCGCGACGGATTCGTGAAGATCGAGGAGGCCTGCACGCGCGATCTTGCTGGCCGGGGCCGTTCGCTCCTTGGCGGGACTCGCAAAGTTGTGATGTCCGCGAACCGGACTCCCCCTTGGGGGAAACGGGGCCTTGGTTTCTCAGAAGGCCGTTTGTGAGGCATGTCTACGCATTAAGCCGACAAAGCGTCAAAGTGGATTCGTAAACCCTTCA
>JAOAPQ010000929.1 GCA_025462965.1 Bryobacterales bacterium | reverse complement strand
CTCTATTACACCAAGCATATTTCGCTCGCGCTGGACGCCTATATACTGCTGCACGGCCTGCGGGCCGCGCTGCCGTTCGCGCGACATTGAGCCCTCGCTAACAGTCTGCCACCGGCACTAAAGTTTTACCGGACGCCCGCCGAAGTTTTGGGTATGACACCCCACCTCATTCCGATCTACATTAGTTCAGTTGTCGCCATCGGCGTGCTGGCGCTGTTCGCCAGGCACAACCGCAAGACAGGATGGAAGAAGCAGTCCGGCGCGTTCGCGCAATCGGTCAGCGACTTCTACCGTTCGGCGTATGTGGAAGAGCCCGTGCGGGAGGAAGTTTCGTTGCAGGCTCCGGCCATTCCTTCTTGGGCACCCCTGGGAGCGCCGGAAGCCGCCTCGTTTTCAGCGCAGCTTGTCAACTTGCGTGCGTCCCTCGGGACTGCGGGGACAGCGCCGCAGCCGGCTCGCGAACTCGCTCGCAAGTAGCTTACGCCATCGCCGTTTCGAGCGGGCAAGGCGCGCTCCGTTGTTCATGGTCGCGGAACCACATCTCCAGCACTAGCAGCGCCCAGAGCCAGGAGCGATTGTCGCGGCGGCTCGTCTGGTGCTCATCGAGCATGTGGCGGACGAAGGGCGGGGAAACTATGCCTCGTTCCAGAAACCTCGGGCTATCCAAGTGGTCCCGCAGCATCTCACGCAGAGGACCGCGCAGCCATCCCGCGAGAGGGATAGCGAAACCCATCTTCGGGCGATTCATGATCTTCGGCGGTAAACGATCCCCCAGCGCACGGATAAGGATGTACTTTCCCTGCCCATTCCGGATCTTCCAGGCATGTGGAATGCCCGCCGCTATATCGGCGAGTTCGTGGTCCAGAAGCGGCGAACGTACTTCGAGCGACGCCGCCATGGACATCCGGTCCACTTTGACCAGCATGTCGCCTGAGAGTTTGGACGTGGCCTCGAAGTAGAGCGCCTGGGAGAGCGCATCCGAGCCGTCAGGGAGCAGGCAATCGGCGAAGGTGCGCGCGAGGTAGGCGCCGTCGCAGGGAAGCATCCATTCCGGCTGCAGGAGTTCCCGGCGGAGCAAATAGGGCGCGTAGTTGCTTTCGAAATACCGCTCGAGCGGCGTGGGGCGGCTGATCATGTGCAGATAATTCTTCCCGTATGCGGAATACGGAAGCCGGTCCGCGACGGCCGAGATCACCTTCCGCAGCGGCTGCGGTATCGCGTCGAAGCGCGCCAGTTTTTGAACAACCTGGAAGCTGTCGTATCCCCCGAACAGTTCATCGCCGCCGTCGCCGCTAAGCGCCACCTTCACGTGCTGACGGGCGAACTCCGAGACGATAAACGTCGGAATTGCCGAAGAATCGGCGAACGGTTCATCGAACTGCCGCACCAGTCGCTCGACCAGAGAAACGCAATCCGGTTTAACCAAGATCTCATGGTGCTCCGTCCCGTATTTCTTCGCGACAGCGGCGGCGTAACTCAGCTCATTGAACTCCGCCTCCTGGAAACCGATCGAGAAAGTCTTCACCGGCTCGGGCGATTGCAGCGCCATCGAAGCTACCACCGAACTCGAATCGATCCCGCCGCTCAGGAAAGCGCCCAGCGGCACATCCGCGATCATCCTGATTCGCACGGATTCATCGAATTTCTCCCGGATCCGCGCGCAGGTGTCTTCTTCCGAGAAGTTCGGCGGATTCTCGGCAACCGGCGGCGGCATTCGCCAGTAGCGCCCTTTCCGAATGGTCCCGTCCGCGGCGCACTCCAGCCATCCTCCCGGCTCCAGCTTTCGGATCGCCTGGAAAATCGAGAACGGGTCGGGAATGTCCGTAAATTGAAAATAGAGGCGGAGCGCCTCCCGGTCGAGTTCCAGGGGAACGCCCACTGCGCGGAGGGACTTCAGTTCGCTGCCGAAGTAAAGCCCTTGCGGCAATGCCGCATAATAAAGCGGTTTTTTGCCGAAACGATCGCGAACCAGCAGTACCTTCCGGCGCCGCCCGTCCCAAATGCAAAACGCGAACATACCTCGCAGCCGGTGTAGCCCTTCAATGCCCTCGTCCTCGTAGAGGTGTACGAGGACTTCGGTGTCGCTACTGGTTCGGAACGCATGGCCCCGCGCGATCAACCGCGCGCGGAGCTCCTGGTAGTCGTATATCTCACCGTTAAAAACAACCCAGATCGAGCCGTCCTCATTCGACATCGGCTGGTGGCCTGTGGTGAGATCGATGATGCTCAACCGCCGCATGCCGATTGCACATGGCCCGTCGACATAGTATCCGTCGTCATCGGGTCCGCGGTGCCGTATCTCGTCGCACATGGCCCGCACCTTAGCCGTTTGGGCCGCGCCCTCGCGTAAGAAGTATCCAGCAATCCCGCACATTTCTTTTTATGCTCTATGCTACTGTGAAATTCTTGGAAAGTCCCCGGCAATGGACTCCGGTGGCCCGTGCGTAGCGCTCGCGAGATCCGTTTCCGTTTGGCCCAGCAGATCGCAAATGTCCTGTTGCTGGTAAAGCCTCCTTCGCAGCCGCGAAACGCGCGTATTGCCGACCTTTCGCTTCCGGGGTGCCTCAACCCTGAAGCGAACGGTCTGGAGAGCTTGGCGCGCGAAGCCCTCGCCCACCGCTTCCGCCTCATGGGAACTACCATTGACACCGGACCCGCCATCGAATGGCGGCGCGACTATGTGAACGGACGCGTGACCGGAACATCTTATTTCCGATTCATCCCTTATCTGGATTTTGACCGGGCA
>JAOAPQ010000127.1 GCA_025462965.1 Bryobacterales bacterium | reverse complement strand
GTACCGAGCGGAGAAGTTAAATCCGACGCACACTACGAGACGAGCAAGATCCAGGCGGGGGAGCGCGAGACGCGCACCATGTGGAACGGTCAACGCATGGTAACCACCTGGACCATAAGGACGCTGCACGATCCCTCGCAGGGCAAGTGGCAGCGGTCGCTTTCAGAGGACGGCAAGACGCAGACAGTCGACCTGGAGTACCGCTCCGCGATGATGGGGCTGGTGCAGGCGAAGCTGGTTTTCGTCAAACTTTCGCAATAATTTTCACTAGCGCGGTGAGCGACGTCTCGGTTGAGTACGTTTTCCCCTGCGGCGCGCGCCAGTGCGTTTCGAGCGTGTAGGTTCCCTTGTAACCGTCCTTCATGAGCGCATGGAATTGCGCGATGTGGTCGAACTCGCCCGCGCCGACAGCGGCCCATTCGACCTTGCCATCCGGCATGTGCTTGAAGTCGCGAAGGTGAACGGCGAAGATACGGGCGGGATCGAGCTGGCGATAGCCATCCGGGAACGAGTTCTCGCCGGCAACGGCCGCGTTGTTCGGATCCCAGTTGATGCCGAGATTCGGGGCGGAGACGGCTTTCATGAGGCGGCCGGCATCGGCGCCGGTCTGTATGTAGCTGCCCGCCAGGTTCTCGATTGCCAGACGGAAGCCGCGAGTCCGGGCGCGTTTCGCGGCTTCGGTCAGCAGTTCGTGGACGCGCGGCAGCACCGAAGTGTCGGAGGTGTTCTTATCCTTCGGCATGAAGGCGAAGATGCGGAGGACTTTGCTGCCCAGGATGTCGCCGCGTTCCATGGCCGTATCGAGAAGCTTCCATTCCTTGTCGAGCGCGGCATCGTCGGCCGGGATCGCTCCGCGGAAGAAGGCGGTGTCGACCACGGATGTTTTTATGTCGTGCGCGTCGAAGATGGCGCGAGCTTCCTTGTTCTTTTCGGCGGGCTGGGACGTGTTGTACTTGCCCCAGAGATTGCGCACTTCGACGTAATGCAGGCCAAAGCGCTTCAGGAAATCCGCGGCGACGGTGGGGTCGTCGTCGATCTCATCGCTCGTGACGCCCAGCTTGATTTCAGCGAGGGGCAGGGCCTTGAGGGTGGCGGCCAGGGCCGCTCCCAAGAGGGTGCGGCGGGTCATTGAGGGTGTTTGCATGTCGATGGGCCTTTTCATTAGTCAAGAGCACCGGCAGCAAGACTGCCGGCGGGACCGGTTGTGTAGAAGTTATAGGCGATGCGCCACTTGTATTCATGGCCTGGTTCGATGCGCATGCTCACATAGGCTTCCGGGCAGAGAGTGGTGCGGATGGACCAGAAGACCATATTGGCGAGCGGCCGATCGGCCGTGATGTGCACGCCTGCGCCGGCTTTGCGATTTTCCACGGTGATGTCGTAGTCTTTCGGCGTATCGCCGTATCCTTCGAGGCCCGTATAGACGCTCTCGCCCTTCGGCAACTCGCGCAGGTAGAGAAGCTCATTGCCGCGTGTTTCCGCGGCGCCTTTCAGATCGCGGGTGGCTTTCAGGGCGAAGGCGAACTTAACCGAGAAATCAGGGCCTGAAGGCTGCTTATCGATCACGAAGAAGTTATGGTCGTAGGCTTTCGATTCGATCACGCGGGTACCGGTGTTCTTCAGGCTGTGCTCGAGCACTAGCTCCGGTTTTCCCTTAACGAGACGCACAGTCTTGGTGTACCGATAAGCGTAGCCGGAAGCGTCTTTGACGTCCTGGATAAACTGCACGGAGTCGCCTTTCTTGTGAATAGTCCACTTGCCAGGGTCGACAATTTCGTACGTATGAAACTGGTGAAACTCCGACTCTTCCGGTTTGCGGACCACGCCCACGCCGATTTTGATGAAGGTGCCGCCCGGTTTCGCATCCGCGTATCCTAATCCCGCACCGTCGGTGAGGAACTCCTCGACGGGGCCGCTGATTGCGTCGTGGAGCTTCGGATCGTATTTATCGAACCACTGGCCGAAGTAATTGTGACCTTTGTATTCCAGGCTCGCGATCACCCCGGACCAATCGAAACGCGTCCCACGGTAATATCCTGTTTCCGCATCCGGCAGATAGAGCTTCGCGCGAACTTCGCCATTGGAAATTTCCGCTTGCGGGAAATCGGCCGCGGTCAAGGCGCATGCGCATGCAAGGACAGTGAGGATCTTCATGCTTTGGCCTCCGCATTCGCCCGGTTATAGAGCGCCTTCATGTAGGCGAAGCCATACGCCTGTTCCGCGTAGTGTCCGCCAGCTAAAGCAGGCGTGTGGTCGAGGATCACGATGCCATCGTAGTTTACGTCGCGCAGGGCCTTCATGATTTTGTACATGTCGTAATAGCCGTTATCCATGAACGTCTCGACAAAGTGCGGCAAGGGCGCGCTCACGTTGCGGAAGTGGATCTTCCAGATCTTCTCCGCACCGAAGTACCGGATCATCTCTTCCGGATCCTTGCCAGTAAGCTCACGTCCGCCTTCGAGCCATGTGCCGCAGCAGAGGCAGATGCCAACATTCGGGCTGTTCGCGATCTCCATTGCGCGCTTGTAACCTTCGAAGTTGCTAAAGATGCAACGGGGCACGCCGGCCAGCACGGGAGCGGGCGGGTCGTCGGGATGGATTCCGATGCGGACGCCGGCCTCTTCGGCTACGGGCGCCACCTGCTTGATGAAGTAGGTGTAGTTTGCCCAGATCTCATCCTTCGAGAACTCGCGGCCGTGGGAAAGGGGCTCATGGAAGCGGGCGTCCACCCAGACGCCAACCTTGTTCGGACTGGCCATGTCGAATTCACGGGCGGAAGATCCGCGAATCGTCGCTCG
>JAOAPQ010000897.1 GCA_025462965.1 Bryobacterales bacterium | reverse complement strand
CGATCGTGGTCATCGGCGGCGGGCTCACTGCAATTGATACAGCGACGGAATCGCTCGCCTACTACGTGGTTCAGGTGGAGAAATTCCTGAAGCGGTACGAGTTACTGGCCGCCGACCGCGGGGAGCGGTATGTCCGTTCCAAGTGGACGGTGCAGGAGACCGAAATCGCCGAAGAGTTCATCGCCCACGGCCGGGCGCTACGCACCGAACGCGCCGCCGCGGCGCGCGAAGGCAGACGTCCGGAGTTGATCGAGCTTCTGAATTCATGGGGCGGCGTCACCATCGCGTATCGCCGCCGGCTGATCGATGCGCCCAGCTACACGCTGAATCACGAGGAAGTCTCGAAAGCGCTCGAAGAAGGTGTCCGCTTCGCCGAATGCATGGTGCCAGAAGCGGTTGAGGTGGATGCGGTCGGCGCGGCCAAGGCATTGAAGCTCGCCAAGTATCGCTTCGATGACACCACCGGCAAGTTCGGACCGACGGGCGAAACCGTTGTGCTCCCGGCCCGTTCCATTCTCGTCGCGGCGGGCACCCAGCCCAACACTGTGCTCGCCCGCGAGGACGAACACAACGTTTCGCTCGATGGCCGCTTCTTCCAGGCGGTGAACGAGGAGGGCGAACCGGTGAAGCCGGAACGCATCGCCAAGCCGGGTTCCGTGTATGTGCTGATGTCTAAGCGCCCGGACGGCCGCGCGATCAGCTTCTTCGGCGACTTGCACCCTTCTTTTTCCGGAAACGTCGTGAAGGCGATGGCCAGCGCGAAGCAAGGATATCCGGTAGTGTCGCGCACCTTATCTCGCATCGCGCCCTCCGAACCCGCGCCCGCCGCCCTCGCCGCGCGCCTGGATGACGAATTGCGCCCCACTGTTCAGGACGTAATCCGCCTGACGCCGAACATCATGGAGATAGTGGTGCGCGCTCCTATTGCGGCTCGGGCATTCAAACCGGGGCAGTTCTACCGGCTCCAGAATTACGAAGCCCTTGCGAAGAGAACGGAAGGCACCGTTCTCGGCATGGAGGGCCTGGCGCTGACCGGCGCCTCGGTGGATCACGAGAAAGGTCTCCTCTCGACCATCGTTCTCGAAATGGGCGGATCGTCCGATCTCTGCACCCTTCTGAAACCCGGCGAACCCGTCATTCTGATGGGACCCACGGGAACGCCAACCGAGACGCCCGGCGAAGAGACCGTGCTGCTCGCGGGCGGAGGCCTGGGCAACGCAGTGCTGTTTTCCATCGGACAGGAATTGCGCGCCAAAGGATCGCGCGTCATTTACTTCGCGGGCTACAAGAAGATCATAGACCGCTACAAGGTCGATGAGATCGAGAAGGCGGCGGACCTGGTGATCTGGACATCGGACGAGGCGCCCGGCTTCACGCCCGGGCGGGTGCAGGACCGCGCGTTTGTCGGCAACATCGTGGAAGCGATGCTCGCATATGGACGCGGCGATCTGGGCGAGCCCGAGATTCCGCTCAGCATTCCGCTCAACAAGGTGGACCGGCTGATTGTGATCGGATCGGATGGAATGATGCGCGCCGTGCAACAGGCGCGTCACGGCGTGCTGAAACCGTATTTGCGTCCGGACCATCACGCAATCGGGAGCATCAATTCTCCGATGCAATGCATGATGAAAGAGATCTGCGCGCAATGCCTGCAGATGCATAAGAACCCGGTCACCGGTGAGGAAACGGTGGTGTTCTCCTGCTTCAACCAGGATCAACCGCTCGACATGGTGGAGTTCGGCAGCCTGCGAACGCGGCTCTCCCAAAATGGCGCGCAGGAGAAGCTGACTAAACTGTGGATCGACCACTGCCTGCGGAGCGTCGGCGCGCGGCCGGCTCTGGTTGCGGGCTAGCTCTCTTCAAAGTGCCTGGGGCAGGAGGCTTCCCGAGCGGGGTGAAACGGTAGTACCCAGCCGGTTCACACCGAAGTCACTTACGTCCGTCCTCTCCTCTGGAAGAAGGGGAGACCAGGATGTCGCTCATTGCCCGCTTTCCGCTGTTTGTTCTTTGCGTCTCGATTCCGGCGACCGCCGCAGTATCGCTGCCCGCCAATGGCTCGGATTGGTCGAGTCTTCACCAACTCGGCGCCCGGGCGTATGCGGATGAAAACTTCGGTCAAGCGGAAGAGTACTTCCTGCTTGCGATAAGCGCCGCCGACAAATCGAACATTACGGACGTCCGGCTGCTCGCCACGCTCAACAACCTTGCTTCTACGTACACCCAGTTGGGCAAGGTGCAATTGGCTGATGAGATATTCCAACGTCTTGGCCCCTTCCGCAACAATACGCAAGCGGATCCCCAAATGCTCCGCGCTCTCATTGAGAGCGATATCAATCACGCTGCCTTCACATTCCGGTCGGGAAAACCGGTGGAGGCCCAGGCGGAGTTTGAGCGCGCCCTGGAAGCGGCCGAGCGAACGTTCAACCCGGGCGACCCTGTGTTCGCCCAGATTTACAACCACCTTGCCCTGCTATACAGGGACACCGCCCAGTATGAACGCGCGCGGCAGTTCGGCGATCGGGCGCTTGCCATACGCGAAAAGGAGTTTGGCCCGAAGTCTGCCCAGATGGCATCGAGCCTTTCCGTTCTTTCCCAGGTGATGCAGGCGCAGGGAGACCTCGCTGGAGCGGAGGCTCTTTGCCGCCGCGCTCTCGCAATTCGGCGGGAAGCGGGCTTCGGACAATTGAAAATAGCCGAAAGCCTCAGCAACCTGGGAACGATCGTGAAGAGCAGGGGTAACTACCCGGAAGCCGAACGCCTGTACAAGGAAGCGCAGCAGATTTGGAACAAGACAAAAGGTCGCGCCAGCTTCGAAGGCGCGTTGGTGATGAACAACCTTGGTGCGCTCTATCAGTTGGAGGGAAAATTCAAGAAATCGGAAGATCAATTCCGGCAGGCCGCGGAGGTGATGGAGCATGCGGTAGGACCCACAAGCCCGTCCCTCGCGCTGGTGTTGGCCAATTTCTCGGCGCTCTATCGCGAGTGGCGGAAGTGGGACCAGGCCGAGGACTTACTGCGCCGCGCGATCCAGATTGACGAGAACCGGCTGGGTCCCATGCATCCACATGTCGCTCTGGATTTAATCGCGATCGCGCAGGTTGCCGCAGTGCGGCGCAACTATGCCACAGCAGCCACTCTTCTGGATCGAGCGCTTACAATTCAGCAGAACACGGCCGGAAAAGAGAGCCGCGCAGCCGCGGACGCGGCGTTTCATCTGGCTATGGTTTATCAATTATGGGGGAAGCCGGTGGAGGCGCTTCCCTTTTTCACGAAGGCGGTGAGTATCTGGAAGGTAGATGCCGGCGCCGATTTAGACGTGGCCTCCGGTCTGGAATCATACGCAGTGTTGCTGAAACGCAATCTTCAGTTCGCGGATGCGGAGAAGGCCATTACCACCGCGATGGGAATGCGTGTCCAGGCGGCTCGGAACGGAAGCTCTAAGGCATTTCCCCGGAACACCGCAACCAGCCTCCGCTAGCGGAAACGTCTTCGCTGACCTTGGAAATGTTACGCTGAAATTTCCCATGAGTGTCAGCGCCGAACAAAGTTTCATCAATATCACCCTGCCCGATGGCTCCATCCAAAATGTGGCGCAGGGTACCACACCGCTGGACATCGCCCGCTCGATCAGCCCGCGGCTTGCCGACGCGGCCATCGTGGCTAAGGTCAACGGGGATCTCTATGACCTTTCGCGTCCGCTGGATGCCGATGCGACCCTTCAGATCCTGACGGCAAAAGATCCGGAATCGCTCTACGTTTACCGGCATTCGACGGCGCACCTGCTTGCCGCAGCAGTACTGGAATTGTTCCCCGGAACGCAGCTGGGTATCGGACCGCCCATCGAGAACGGCTTTTACTACGACTTCCTGCGTGACCAGCCGTTCAGTTCGGAAGACCTCGAAAAGCTGGAGAAGCGGATGCGCGAGCTTCAGGCTAAGGATCTGAAGTTCGAACGCGTTCTGACGCCGAAGGAACAGGGGCTGGAGAAGTACCGGGCGCAGGGCGAAGCCATGAAGGTGGAGCTCATAGAGGAGCGCGCCGACAGCATCTTCTCCGAGTACACGCTGGGTCCTGCCTTCATCGATTTCTGCCGCGGGCCGCATGTGCCCTCCAGTTCGAAGTTGAAAGTGTTCAAGCTGCTCTCGGTCGCGGGCGCCTACTGGAAAGGCGACGAGAAGAATCAGCAGCTTCAGCGCATCTACGGCACCGCCTGGTTCACACAGAAAGAGCTCGATGAATACCTGGCGAAGCTGGAGGAGGCCAAGAAGCGCGACCACCGCAAGCTCGGTAAGGAACTCGATCTTTTCAGTATTCAAGAGCTGGCCGGTCCGGGACTTATCTTCTTCCACCCGAAGGGCGGCGCTGTTCGCAAGGTCATCGAAGACTGGATGCGCGAGCAGTACGTTAAGCGCGGGTATTCGCTGGTGTACACGCCGCACATCGCCCGGCACGACCTCTGGAAGGTTTCCGGGCACGCGAATTTCTACAAAGACAACATGTTCACGACGATGGAGCTGGACGACGCCGAGTACCAGCTCAAGCCCATGAACTGCCCGTTCCACATCCTGATCTACGCCGATAAGCCGCACAGCTATCGAGATCTGCCTGTACGGCTGGGCGAGCTGGGGACGGTCTACCGATACGAGCGGTCCGGAACCATGCACGGCCTTCTGCGCGTGCGCGGATTCTGCCAGGACGATGCCCACATCTTCTGCACGCCGGAGCAGATTGAAGATGAGATCGTGGACTGCCTGCAATTCGCCGTGGACACCCTTCACACCTACGGCTTCACAGAGTACGAAGCCGAGCTTTCCACGTGGGACAAAGGGGCCAGCGGCAAATATGACGGCTCGCCGGAACAGTGGGAACTTGCGGAGCGCTCCCTTATGAAGGCTACAGAGCGTCTGAACCTGAAAGTCAAGGTGATGCCCGACGAAGCTGCGTTTTACGGGCCGAAGATCGATATGAAGCTGGTGGACGCTATCGGCCGCCTGTGGCAGTTATCCACGGTCCAGTTCGATTTCACACTGCCGCGGCGCTTCAATCTGGAGTACGTCGGCGAGGACGGCAAGAAGCACCAGCCGTACATGGTGCACCGCGCTTTATATGGCTCCATCGAACGGTTTTTCGGGATTTTGATTGAGCATTACGCTGGCGCCTTTCCGGTGTGGCTCGCCCCGATTCAGGCGATTGTGCTGCCGATTACGGACCGCCAGCTGGATTATGCCCGAGCCGTTCGACAACAACTCGAGGACGCGGGGTTGCGGGCCACAGTGGACGATCGCAAGGAGAAAGTGAACCTGAAAATTCGCGACGCCCAGATGCAGAAGATCCCCTACATGCTGGTGGTGGGCGATCGTGAAGCGGCTAACGGGCAGGTTTCCGTCCGCAACCGCAGGCACGGAGACCAGGGAGTGAGGTCCGTCGCGGAATTCCTGACGGATGCGCAGAAAGTAATCGGCGAAAAAATTCCTGTCGAATAGGGGAACATTTTCGCGGCGGCTTCGTCTTAGCTTGTACGGACATTCCCCCTTGTCCGACTGTCCACATGGGGTTTGCAAGCGCGGCAGCGCAGCCCCATGTGGCCCCTTATCCTAAACCTTTCGCGTTGTCAGTCGATAGAACTCGTGTGACGGCTGAACTGGTACACGATTGCCTTGCGCGGTCAATCTCCGAATTTTCCACAAACCTGCAGAGCGCGCGAGTCATGCAGAGGTTCGCCGTCTACGTTCCGGACCTGTTCGCCCGGATGGCCGTCGGGATGCTCGTGACTGCCTCGAACTCCCCAGGCTACCGGTATCTGGAAACGCTTCTCGTCCGGCATCGCAGTCTGTTCCAGCAGCTTTCGAATCCGTGCGGCTTTACGCGTCCTCAAGCGGTGCTGGTGTCCAGGCGCCTGATGGCGTTGGACCCAACCTTCGATATCCGCTTCGCCCACCAACTTCCCGCTCGTAACGGCGCGACACCCGATACGCTGCTGGGGCAGCACGCCGAACGCGCCCTCGACATTTTGGATGAGATTTCAGCGGGGCGGCGGGTCGTGCCGATCGTGAGTCACCTCGCCAATCATGCGGATTCCAAGATTTCCTCCAAAGCTGCGCTCCTCGTCGGCAAACGCGTGCAGAACGTCGCATTTTCCAGACGGTTGATCGCGGAGGGCAACGATCCGCGCGTTCGCGCCAACGCGATCGAGGGCATCTGGGGCGATGACACTCGTCCCGTCCGGGATCTCTTTCGGGACTGCGTGAGAGACTGCCACAACCGCGTGGTCGGCAATGCCCTGGTCGGGCTATACCTGGCGGGTGAAGAAGCAATTTCAGACGTGATGAAACGGTTTGCCCACGACTACAAGCCCGATTTTCGAATGAGCTCGGCGTGGGCAATGGGAAGAACAGAGGATGCGGACTTCATCCCGACCCTTTCACCCTTAGTCCAAGACGACCATCCCGGCGTCCGCGCAGCCGCGGAGCGATCATTGCAAAACATCCGGCAAATCGAGAAGGTTCGACGTCCCAGCGAAACCCCTCCCGGGGAGAACCTGTCGCAATCAGCAAGTGGTGACATGCTGTAAGAGATGGAGGTCACTCTCGACGAGCGAGCGATTGCGGAGGTACCCGACAGGCCTGCCGTCTTCCTATTAACCGTGAAGGACGGAGAGCCCTATCTCGCCCGCACCCGTGTTCTCCGCCGGCGGCTACTGCGGTTGTGCAGAATGGAAAAAGTACGGGACTCGGCCCTCAGCGTAGAGTACTGGCCTAGCGGTTCCACTCTGGAATCTCAGGTCACTATGTACGAACTGGCCCGCCGGTATTTTCCCGACCACTATGCGGATTTCATGCACCTCCGCATGCCGCCTTACGTCAGACTCCTGCTTGCGAACGAGTATCCGCGCAGCCACATAACATCGCATTTTGGGCGTCAGGGTGGTTTCTACTTCGGCCCGTTTCGCAGCCGGGCGTCTGCCGAACGCTTCGAATCGCACTTCCTGGATCTGTTCCAGATGCGACGCTGCCTGGAGGACCTGACGCCCTTTCCCGATCACCCGGGTTGCCTTTATGGCGAGATGGCGATGTGCCTCCGGCCGTGCCAGGGCGTGGTGGGGCCCGACGAATACCGGCACGAGGTGAACCGGGCCGCGGAATTTCTGTCCACGGGCGGTCTTTCTCTGCTGAACCCCGCGATTTCGACGCGCGATCGCTACAGCGAAGAGATGGACTTCGAACAAGCAGCGCGGCAACATAAACGCATTGAAAAAATCGAGGAAGTTCGCGAACTGCGCGATGAGATGGTCCGGCAGGTGGACCGTCTTCATGGCGTGGCGGTCACGCAGAGCGCCGCGCCGAACTCAATCGAACTCTCCTTCGTGCGCGGCGGGCATTGGCAGGAGACCCGGCGGGTCAGCTTCGATCTGGTGGATGGCAAGCCCGTGTCGCTCGACCAAAAACTGCGCGAGGCGATGATTCAATCAGGGGCGCGTGAGCGCGAACCGAAAGAACGGCAGGAGTATCTCGCCATTCTGTCACGCTGGTTTTATTCCAGTTGGCGCGATGGCGAACTGGTATTGTTCGACAGTCTAGAAAATCCGCCGTACCGGAAGCTGGTACACGCGATTTCGCGCGTTCACCGTAGCGTCGTCTGAGCAATTGTTCCGCGCAACCTTGTTGCCCGCCAGCGTCACTCCCGGCGCAACATTGATGCAGTGCCGTCCCATCTGGAAGCCCACGATTTCGTTGTCTTCCACCACGTTGTCGCGCGCGATATCGGGCCGGTGCGCCCCGCGCCCCAAATAGATTCCCGTCCGCAGGACGTCGGGCTCGTCCTTTGCGAGATAGCAGCCGAACCGGGCCGAGTTATCCGGGCAATGAGCCATGTTGATGTTCAGCAGACGATTGTGGGTGATGCGATTCCCCGAGCCGATCACGAAAATGCCGCCGAACAGTGTTCCATCGATTGTGTTGTCCGTGATGGTGACGTTTTGCGACTGCATGTCGGGATTGCTGTTATTCATTACGATGGCGTAGTTCCCGAACTTATACGCATCGGGCGGCTGGCGGTTCTCGCAGCTGTTACCGCGGATCTCGCCATCGTGGAAGCCGTCGAGGTCCATGCACTTGCCGTTTATCTCTGCGAAGCGGTTCCCGATGTAGGCCGATTTATCCGTGTTGCCGGCGGTATCGAGGGCGACGGGGATTGCGTCGTTTTCAATATCCACTCTCGCGACGGGAAAGCCGATCCTTTCACCGGTGTTGTTTTCCACGCGGATCTCGGTCGCATGGCCAACCTGAATGGCATCGCGCGCCACATCGGAGATGTTGTTCTCCGCGATGCGTCCATGCGCATTGCGCGGCGATTTGTACAAGGAGTGCGTCCAGATGCCGTTGCCGTAAACATTCTTGATATTGCAATGCAATACTTCAAAATCCGTGGTGCCCTCCTCCAGAAGGATGCCGCCGGTCGTGTTGTTACGCTTTTTGGCATTCTCGGAACCGCTGTCACGGATCTCGATTTTCTCGATTCGCACCTTGCTCGATCGCGAGATCAGCAGCGGAAAACCGGCAATCTCCCGCAGCGCGAGATCCGATATCGAAAGCCCTTTTACGTTCTCCGCGAGAATGCCGTTGTTCTTCGTGAAGCGCGAGAAGGGCACATCGGAGGGTGCAAGGCCCGCCGGCACGGCCAGTGCTTCCCGGTTGCCCGCAATCTCAAATTTGCTGAACTTGATGTTCGTTCCGCCGCTGGACACGAATATCGCGCGGCCCTGGAACGTGGTGGTCGCGCGCACAACGGTGCCAGCGGACGCGCCGCGGATTTCCAGATCGTGAGCGGTCGCGGGGATAACGATCTCCGACGAGACTTCCACCACACCCGCCGGAAGCTCGATCACCCCCGTCCCCGCGCGCAACTTTTCGCGCAACGATGATTCGTCGCTCACGGCGAACATCAAGAATGCAAGCAAGAAGGGCAGCTAGACCACCTCGATAGGGATCGGCGCAAGCTTGCGCGCTCCCAGGCTGATTTCCAGGCGATGCCCGCCGGGCAGCGTTCCCTCCGGCAGAAGAAAGCTGATGTCCCAGCGCTCATTGCGCGGATCGGTGCAAAACATTTCGGTGGCGCGTACCGGGGCGCCGTCGATTGCGGCTACGAACTTCTCGGGTTCGGCGACCTCCTCCATCTGCACCTTTACCGAGCCGCGCTCGATCCGCCGGTGAGACAGCAAATTGGTGCCGTCAGTCACGGCCTCGATGCGCGGAACCGATGGCCCGGGCGGAATCACTCGCATCCAGGCCTTCGCGCAAAGCGGGTGGCCGAGCCAGGAGATTTCAACGGGTACCAGGCCCGTTCGAGTACCGGCGGGAAGCAGCACATTGAACTGGGAGAGTCCATTGACGCGCGGCCCTACATAGACGCCGGTGGCCCGCAGCCCGTCGATCGCGGCCTCCATGGTGTTGAGGTCACACCCTGCCGGCAGATCCTCGATCCAGAACGAAGCGCAAGCCAGTCGCCCGCGCGCCGGAATGGCGTGTTCGCCGCTGTGCGCATTCGAAATCGCCCGCACGCGGGGAACAGCGATCTTGCGCCAGGTCGTCCACATATACTGCGTTTCGACGCCATCGAGCGCAAGAAGTTGCAGCGAATGTTCGCGCGTAAAATTGCGGATCTCATCGGCGCTAACGCGGAATCCGCTCCAGGTCGTGTAGTTTTGGGCCGTCTTGGGCAATCCGTTCAATTGCAAGTGCGCGACCCCGCCAGGTTTCAACACACGCGCGACTTCGCGCAGATAGCCGAACACAACGTCGCCCGAAGGAATGTGCTGAAAGACGGCGTAGGAGTAAACGAAATCGAAGTAGTTGCTCGCGAACTGCGCCAGATCGCTGCCCGCGGCATGGTGCACGCGGGCGTGGGGAACACCTGCCAGGTTCCGCTCCGCGCGGCGGACCATTTCATCGGCGACGTCGATGCCGTGAATCTCAGTGAAATGGCAACTCATTGGGCGAAGGAGCCTGCCTGGCCCGCAACCGATCTCGAGCGCCGTCCTCGCCTGGGGAACGCGCTTCAGTTCCGTTTCCAGAGCGCGAACCACATCGGCCCCGCTGGCGAAGAACTCCTCGTCATCCTGGTCGCGGCGGCCGAAAGCGACGTAGTAGTTGGCGTCTTCCTTCGCGCGCTCATTCCATTCCGAGCGCATTTGCTCGACGATCTCCGGATCGTGCATCGATAATTAATCTTAGCTTGCGGTGGTTTTTCATAATTTTCGGCTTGGCCTTCGGGGTGCGCCTCCTCTCCAGTCTCACCTCGCATGGGTTCATCGATCAGCAGTATGAATCCGTACGTGTGGCACTTTCGTTGGCGCACCAGGGAACATTCGCCGATCCATTCGTATTGCCCACCGGCCCGACTGCGCACGTCGCTCCAGGCTTTCCTTTGGTTTTGGGAGGCCTCTATAGAGTGTTTGGCGACGGCATGGCAGGCGAGACCGCAAAGCGCGTGCTGGGATGCGCGATGAGCGCGCTCTCATATGCCTTTCTGCCGGCACTCGGGCGCGCGTGCGGGTTCCGTCCGGCGCTCGGCATCGCAGCCGGATTGTTTGGAGCCGTGCTTCCGCTGAACCGCTATGAGGAGGTCTCGGGGAACTGGGAATCGCCTTGGGCGGCGCTATTATTGATGCTCCTGGTTTACGCGGCGGCTGCAAAGAAGGAGCCCGTTTTCGCCGGCGCGGGCCTTTTGTTCGCTCCGGCAGTCGCGCCGGTCTTCGCCGGATTCGCCATCGTACGGCGCTGGTGGCTTGCAATGGCGCTTGCCGGGCTGATCGCCGCGCCCTGGGCCTGGCGCAATCACGAGAAGCTCGGAGCGTGGATCTGGTCCCGCGACAATCTCGGCCTGGAGCTGAGCCTGTCCAACAGCGACCTCGCGACGCCCACGATGCGCGATAACATCCGGCTGGGACTGCATCGCGCCTCGCATCCGAGTAAGTCGCTCATTGAAGCGGATAAGGTCTGCTATTACGGCGAGGCGGCTTATAACCGGATCAAGGGTCAAAGAGCAGTCACCTGGATTCGCGATCATCCGGGGCGCTTCGCAGCCCTTACAGTCCAGCGGATGTGCTGGTTCTGGTTTCCGTCGATCTATTTCGGGCTCCTCGTCACCCTGGCCGTTTACGGAATTCGGAATGCGCAGTCGGCATGGATATTCGCCACGGTGTGGCTACTCTTCCCGCTTCTCTACTACGTAATTCAGTACGACCCGCGCTACCGGCATCCCATGGAGTGGTCCGTCCTGCTTGCCGCATCGAAGGGCGTGGACGATCTGCGGCGACTGTTTCTGCCACATGGGTAAACGGAGGATTCCGTACGCCGGCATCCTGTTCGCGATGAATGCGTACGTCTGCTGGAGTGTGTTCGGGCTCGAGTGGAGCCAGCGCATGGATTCCATGGAGGGTGCGTACATTGGCATCAGCCGCCACATCCTGGCAAGCTGGCCCGATCTTTCCTGGTGGCCCGCCTGGTATGGGGGCATTCCGTTCCACAACGCGTACCCGCCTTTGATTCACATGTTCACGGCGCTCGCCGCGATGGTGCTGGACGTCTCCACCCCGCGCGCGCTTCACATCGTCACCGGGTTGTTTTATTGCGCCGGTCCGGTGTTCGCATATCTCATGGTCGCGCGGCTCTCGGGACGCCGTTTTGAGAGCTTCTGTGCCGCGCTGCTTTACAGCGTCGGCGTGTCGGGCAGGCTCGACACACTGATTGGCGACGGGCCGCATCTAGCCGCGCTCGCACTGTTGCCTCTCGCCATCTACTCCCTGGATGTCGCGCTCGAAAGACGCCGTCCGGTGTATTACGGATTGGCTTCGCTCAGCTTCATCGCGGTGGTCTATACCGACTGGCAGGGCGCCTTCGCGCTGGCCGCCATGATGCTGTGCTACCTCGCCGCCGGAAGACCGTGGCGCGACTGGGCCGTGACCGCGGCGCTCGTTGGCGCGGCATACCTGGCGGCGCTGCCATGGATACCGCCGTCGCTCATCCACCTTTCGGATTTGAAGGCTGCGCCGCTCGCGGCCCTGGTTTTCGCCGGTACAAAGTTTCTCATGCACAGACTCCGGGCGCCTGCGTGGCTCCAGACGCTCGTTCTCTTCGCTACGCTCATGAGTTGCATCGGACTCAGGCGCCCGGAGGCGGGTTTCGGAATATCGCTCGCGCTCGGCATTGGCGCGTCGCTGGCGCTTGGGCGCGCCCCGAAGCGCTTCGCGCACGGAGCCGCTGTCGTGTTCTTCGTGTTCTCCGCCGCACTGGTGTATCGCGCTCACTACTACGCGCGCGGGCTGTTTTCCGGAAGCGACATCACATCCACAATCGAGTACCGCGTCGCGACCTGGTTCGACGAACACATGAGCGGGTCGCGAGTCACGGTTCCCGGATCCATTCAGTTCTGGTTTCAGGCCTTTACCGAAACGCCACAGTCAGGCGGTGGTTTCGAACCGGGGCACAGCAACCTGCCAGGCGCAGGCGTGAACGATATTGGCACTTCCCTCCTCTGGCTGAAGGCTTATGGCGTGCAGGCGATCGAAGCGCGCGGCTCCAAGTTCC
>JAOAPQ010000865.1 GCA_025462965.1 Bryobacterales bacterium | reverse complement strand
ATCTTCAACGCGCTGATTATCATCGCGCTCGTGCCGCTCGCGCTGCGGGGCGTGAAGTACCGCCCGCAGGGCGCCGCCGGTCTGCTGCGCCGCAACCTGATGATTTACGGAATCGGCGGCCTGATCGCGCCGTTCCCGGGCATCTGGATCATCGATCAGATCCTGGTTTTCCTGAGGCTTGCCTAATATGCTCCAACAACTAATGCCCGCTTTTCGCATCATGCTGGTGATGACGGTCCTCACCGGCCTGGTCTACCCCGCCGCCATCACCGGCATCTGCCAGGTGCTCTTTCGCGACCAAGCGAACGGAAGCCTTGTCGCCGTAAACGGCCGGAGCGTAGGCTCATCCCTTATCGGTCAGAACTTCGCGAAGCCGGAATACTTTCATCCACGGCCGTCCGCCGCGGGTAACGACGGCTATGACGGCCTCGCCTCGCAAGGCTCGAATTTAGGGCCCACCAATCAAAAACTTATCGATCGGGTGAAAGCCTCCGTCGCCCAGTTCCGCAAAGATAACCCCGATTACACGGGACCGCTTCCCGCGGATCTCGTCACCGCGTCGGGGAGCGGCCTCGACCCGCACATCAGTCCCGATTCCGCCGACGCACAGGTCGCGCGAGTGTCGAAAGCGCGCGGCATCGATCCTGCGAAGATTCGCGATCTCGTCGCCCGACACACCGAATCCCGTCAATTAGGGTTTCTCGGAGAACCGCGCGTGAATGTCCTCCAGCTCAATCTCGCCCTCGATCAGAAGCCATAATAGTAAGGCCCGTGCCTTCCACACCACCTCGCAGACCTGACCCCGAACAGCTTCTACGTCGGGTCCAGGCCGAAGAAGAGGAAGCTTACGGCGCGCGGCTCAAAGTCTTTCTCGGCTACAGCTCGGGGGTGGGCAAGTCCTTTCGTATGTTGGATGAAGGCCGCCGCCGGAAGAGCCGCGGACAGGACGTGGTTGTCGGCGCTCTCCAGCCCAAGGCCTCGCCCGAAGTCGAAGTCGTCCTTCGGTCCCTGGAAGTCATTCCGCTTCGCTACATCGATGGCCTTCCCACGATGGATATGGATGCGATCCTGCGGCGCCGGCCCGCGGTCTGCCTGGTCGACGGACTCGCCTGGGACAATCCGCCCGGCGGCGCCCATCAGAAGCGCTGGCAGGATGTCGAGCAGCTGCTCTCGACCGGCATCAGCGTCATCACCACTATCAATCTTCAGTACATCGAAGAGCGGCGTGAGCAAGTGGAACACATCACGGGCAAGCATGTCACGCAAACCGTTCCTCTCAAATTCATAAGCCAGGCCGATGAAATCGTGATCGTGGACGCGCCCGCGGAAGCCGACACGCAGCTTTCCGAGCTCCGCGAAATTGCTCTGGTCCTTACCGCCGATGTGATCGACCGGCAGCTTGAGGCCTATCTCAAACAGAACGGAATAGTCCAGTACTACGGAACGCAGGAGCGCATCATGGTCTGCGTAACGCCCCGCGCCAACGCCGCCCGAATGATCGAAAGCGGCAAGCGCTCCGCGGACCGTTTCCATGGCGATCTGATTGTGGCCTACGTCTCACAGCCCGAGCTGTCAGCGGAAGACAAGGCCGCGCTCGATCGGAACCTTGCACTCGCCCGCGATGCAGGCGCTCAAATCGAGATGCTCGATGCCGAAGATCCCATCGACGGAATCCTTCAATTCGCGCAATCTCGTGGCATTACCCAAATCTTTGTGGGGCACAGCCTGCGCCGGACGGGCTTTGGCCGGTTCCTCAAAAGCCCCGTCGATCGCCTGCTCGAGAAGCCGAAAGGCATCGACGTCCGGGTGTTCCCGCATTGAGCGGAAAGCTGAAGATCTACCTGGGCTACGCCGCCGGCGTCGGCAAGACGTATCAGATGCTCGTCGAAGCGCAGGAGCTGAAACGCCAGGGCATCGACGTGGTGATCGGCTACTTCGAGCCGCACGCCCGCAAAGACACCATCGAGAAAACGGAGGGGCTCGAAATGGTCCCGCGGCGTAAAGTAATGTACCGCGCCACGGCCTTCGAAGAAATGGACACGGATGCAATTCTTCGCCGCAAGCCCGCCGTCTGCGTGGTGGATGAATTCCCTCATACCAACATTCCCGGCTCCGAGCGCTCCAAGCGCTGGGAGGATGTGCAGGTGCTGCTCGATGCCGGAATCGACGTTCTCACCACGATGAACGTTCAGCACCTCGAGAGCCTGAACGACCAGGTCTGGCAGATAACTGGAATCCGCGTGCGCGAAACCATTCCCGATTGGGTGATGAAGCAGGCCGACGAGGTCGTGATGATCGATGTGACACCGCGCGCGCTTCTGAACCGCCTGGAGCGAGGTGTCGTCTACTCGCCCGAGAAGGCCCGCAAGGCAATGGACAACTTCTTCCGCGAGCCGACCCTGCGCGCCCTTCGCGAACTGGCGCTTCGCCAGACCGCTCACGAAGTGGATGCGCGCCAGGCAAATGGGGATCCACCCACCGAGCAGGAACACGCGGCCCCGGCACAACAGGAGCGTTTGCTCATCCACGTCACCGCGGATCCCTCCACGGCGGCCCTTATTCGCCGCGGCAAACGCGTTGCCGATTACCTCGGCGCGGAGTGTTTCGCCGTCTGTGTCTGCGAGGATCCCGATACGCGCAAGCTGCCTTCGGCGCAGCGTGACGCGCTCGAGAAACACCTGAACTTCGCCCGCAATCTACACATCGAAACGCGCATGCTGCAAGGTAAGGCTGTTGCTGAAACGCTCGTGGAGTTTGCGCGCCAGCATCGCATTACGCAGATCTTCCTCGCCTGGCCGAATCCGCGTTCGCTGCCCCTCTTCGGCCGCAACACGGTCCAGCAGGTGGTGCGGCTTGCGGGCGACATAGAGATTACGGTAGTTGCCGAGCGGCGGCATACCTGAGCCTGTCCGCCAGTTCTTCCGTGCGCTTCGCTGCCGGGAGGCTCTTTGCAGTCAGAAGCCAGAAGCGCTCCACGTCGTGCCGTCCGTAATCCGTCTGGAACAGGCCTTGCGACTTGTGCTCCGCGATCATCCAGTTCACTACCATCTCATAGCTGAGCGCGTTGTGATAACCGAATGAGCTTGTCCGGTCGAACTGGAATGCCGGCCCTAAGCCCTCGAGCTTTGGTGCGCCGTCGCGCTTTCGGCCAGGTTCTGCGCCAAGCACGGCTGGGCGTTGATCTTCCTCTAAATGCCCGACCGCTTGAACGGCGGCTAAGGTAGCGGCGCGATGGTGCGCATGCGTCTCTTCCGTGGGCAGCAACGTAAACACGAAATCGTAGTGTTCCCGTTTCAATAGGTCGGTCAGTGTGGCATCGATGAGGCGGAGATCCCAATTGTCCGTGCGAGCTCGCGCGGGGTCGTTGGTGAAGCCGGAATCTTTCTGGTCCAGGAAATAGTGCTTGCGAATCCCGAGAATTTCGCCGGCGCGCAACACCTCCTGCTTCCGGATCGCGGGTAAACGCGCGCGACCGTCTCGTTCGTCGCTCAAGGCGACCCCATAGAACGATTCCGCCAACGCCGAATACCGGTAACCGCCTTCGCCGTTCGTGATCACAACCTGATCCACCGTGCCATCCAGTTCTCGCGCGATCCGGTATGTCGTCGCCGCGGATGCGTATTCGTCGTCCGGATGCGCCACGACGATGAGAACCTTCGGCCCGCGCCGTTCCTGCGCGATGGAAATCCGTGGTCTCACCAAAAGCGCGAGGATTGTGGCGAGGAATTGCTTGCGGTCAATCGCCATAGGCAGCGCTCCCCGCATGGAACGGCAATTCCGCGTGATGGATTACATGCAGAGCGATTTGGCTCATCCGCACGCGCTTACGCCGGCTGGTACGCCGCAACTCCAGGTAGGCTTGTTCTTCCGTCCAGGAAAACCTGGATTGCAGAATGCCCTTCGCGCGCTCTACCAGTTTGCGGTCGGCCAGTTTCCGTTGCACCGAAGCCAGCTCGTCAGCAAGCTGCGGCTGTGCCAGCAGCGCTCCGATGGCGGCGCCCAAACTGGTGAGAAACTCGACCTCCCGCGGCTGATACGGACCCTGTTCGAGGCGGCACGCGTTGATTAAGCCCGTAATTTCGCCACTTTCCACGATCGCGACCGCAGCCACGGTTTCAAAGCGGTTCTGCAGAAACTCCGGGAAGTGGTCGAACCGTGGATCCCGCCAGGCGTCGCTTTCGATCGACACTGGGCTCCACTGCTCTGGAAACCAACTTGACGGACGCCTCCCGATTTCCGCCTCATAATGACCAAATTGCGCGGGTTGCAGACCGTGCCAGGTCAGCAATTCCAATGTGAATCCCGCTTTACCGAGGTGGTAAACGTAGATCCCGTCGGACCGCGTTTGGGTGCACAGCAGTTCCAGCAAAGGCCCAAGTTGCGGATGCCGCGCCGATTCGGGTTCGTTCTCGCCGGATCCCGGCTCATACAGGATAGTGAAACGATTCTGTTGTGTGGTAGGCATTCCAATATCCGATTTCGTGAATACCGCCCTGCGCCCCAGGGAAAGGGAGTCAAAGAAAATCAGCGGAGACGACAACAACATGTCAATGTAGACATTCTAGATCGAGATTAGATGATTTGCGTTGCGTCTGTCAATTCCTCACGATCGATAATGGTTATCGGTCCAATGCGCAGCGCGGCTCCGCCCGCCAATCGGCAAGAGTCTTGGTCGCTGCTGAAGGCACTGGTTACTACGCCGTTCAGGAGGCGATTAACGCGGGCCCCGAGAAGCGGATCCTGAGCTTACGAGCTAAGCGCGGGTACTGCGGGCGGAACCGGCGATGATTCTACGCTGAAAAATCTCAGCCGTCGCTCTCCAGACGCCAGTGTGCGTGCCAAGGCACGCGACGAGCATTCGCGCCAACTCACGTCGGGACGCTCACTGCGGCGTCAGCAGCTTCTTGTCGTACATCCACTCTTTCAGCCGGTCCGGCCAGGTCGCCTCCGGGAGCTTGTTTGCCCGCATGCCAAACCCATGGCCCCCGCTCGCGTAGATATGCATTTCGGAGGAAACACCCTGTTTCTGCAGGTCCAGGTACAGGTTCACGGTCGTAACCACGTGCGAGCGATCGTCATCCGCGCAGACGAGAAATGTAGGCGGCGCATTCTTCGGCACTGTAATGGTGCCGGGGCGGAATCCCGGATACACGACCACCGCGAAATCCGGACGCGAGCTTGCCCGGTCGATGGGGTCGCTCGCGCTATCGTTGCCCGCATCGAAGCGGGTCTCCACCAAAGCCGCCAGTTCGCCGCCCGCCGAGAAGCCCATGAAGCCGATCCGCGCCGGATCCACGCCCCACTCGCTCGCGCGGCTTCGCACCATCCGCATCGCACGCGCGGAATCCGGCAGAGCGTTTCCTTCCACTGTGTACTTCGAACCCGGGGCGCGCGCCAGTCGGTACTTCAACACGAACGCGGCAATGCCATTTTTGTTCAGCCAATCGGCGATTTGCCAGCCTTCGTGATCGATGACGACCTGCGAATGTCCTCCGCCAGCGGCAACTACCACGGCCATCCCGTTCGCCTTTTCCTTTGCCGGCAGAAACACGTAAATGGAAGGGTAGTGGACTACGGAGAACTGCAGCGGCAATTTCGGATTGTCTTTATTGGGCTTCGATACCTCAAGAGCCGTTTCGCCCTCGGAGCCGGGGGCGCCATTCGCCCACAGCCGGATCTCTTCTCCGCGTTCGACGCCGAACGCCAGACCCGAAAGCAAAACATAACCACAAATCAGTCGAAGCTTCATAGCGGAGTCAGATTATCACAGCACGCGGAGATATGCGGTCTGTGAAGACTGCACGCCGTTGTACTGGATCACTACCGGCAGATCCCCGGCGGCCAAGCCCGCGGGAAGCTGAACATTGAACTGATACACACCTGCCGAACCAGCGGCAATTCCCGCGAACAGGACGGTCGCCGGAACTCCGCCGATGGTGATACTCACCGTGCCGTTCAACGTGGCGGTTTGGCCCGCGGCCTGTCCGGCTGGAACCGGAGGGGTCGT
>JAOAPQ010000838.1 GCA_025462965.1 Bryobacterales bacterium | reverse complement strand
CGCTCTCATCGCCGGAGGCTCAGACCTGCTTCTGGTGGAAACCATCTTCGACTCGCTGAACGCCAAGGCGGCGCTGGTCGCCATCCAGGACGTTTTCGAGCAGGACGGTAAGGAACTGCCGGTGATGGTTTCGGCGGCGGTGGGGCGCGGCGGGGAGACCATGATCTCGGCTCAGACGATCGAGGCGTTCTGGACGGCGGTGCAGCACGTAAAGCCTTTGTCCGTGGGGCTGAACTGCTCATTGGGTCCCGATCTGATGTATCCGTTCCTGACCGAGCTTTCGGAGAAGTCCAGCGCGGCGATCTCCTGCTATCCGAATGCCGGTCTGCCAAATCCGCTATCTCCTACCGGGTTCGATCTGGGGCCGGAGGATATGGCCCGCTACCTTGGGGAGTTTGCACAGGGAGGGCTGATCAACATTGCCGGCGGCTGCTGCGGCAACACGCCCGAGCACATTGCAGCTATCGCCAAGGCGCTCGATCACCAGGGTCCACGCAAGTGGTGGCCTACGTCTACATCAGGATCACGCGCCCGCGTGGAGGATGTGGAGAAACCGCTGCGTCTTTCGGGATCGCAGCCGTTCACACAGCAGCCCGGGGTCTACATCATGCTTGGCGAGCGAACCAATGTGGCCGGTTCTCCCAAATTCGCGAAGCTGATCAAAGAGGGCAAATTCGAGGAAGCGGTGAGCGTGGCCCGGCAGCAGGTGGAGAACGGCGCCAATGTCATCGACATCTGCATGGACGAGGGGATGATCGATGGCGTCGCGGCGATGTCGCGATACCTGCACCTGCTGGCGAGCGAGCCCGAGGTCGCGAAGGTGCCGTTCATGGTGGACTCCTCGAAATGGGAGGTGATCGAGGCGGGGCTCAAGTGCCTGCAGGGCAAGGGCATCGTGAACTCGATTTCGCTGAAGGAAGGCGAAGAGAAGTTCCGCCAGAACGCCCGTACGGTCCTCAAGTATGGGGCGGCAGCGGTGGTGATGGCCTTCGACGAGCAGGGCCAGGCCGCGACCTACGAAGACAAGATCCGTATCTGCGAGCGCGCTTACCGCATTCTGGTGGACGACGTCGGTTTTCCGCCCGAGGACATCATCTTCGATCCGAATATCCTCACCGTTGCCACGGGCATGGAGGAGCATAACAACTACGCGGTGGACTTCATCAACGCCACACGCTGGATTAAGGCCAACCTGCCGCACGCGAAGGTGAGCGGCGGCGTCTCCAACATCTCGTTCAGCTTCCGCGGCAACAACAAGGTCCGCGAGGCGATGCACTCCGCGTTCCTCTATCACGCTATCGCTGCGGGCATGGATATGGGCATCGTGAACGCCGGGATGCTCGAGGTCTACGAGGAGATCGAACCGGAGCTGAAGGCGCTGGTGGAGGATGTGCTGCTCAATCGGCGCATCGACGCGACCGAGCGACTGGTGGAGCACGGCGAAAAGCTGAAGGCTCTGAGCGCGGGAGCGGCGGTCAATGAAAAGAAGGCCGAAGAATGGCGCAGCGGCACGGTGGAGGAGCGCCTTTCGCACGCGCTGGTGAAGGGGATAGACACGTACATCGATATCGATACCGAGGAAGCGCGCGCCAAACTGGGCCGCCCTCTGCTGGTAATCGAAGGGCCGTTGATGGACGGCATGGGCGTGGTGGGCGATCTGTTTGGAGCCGGCAAGATGTTTTTGCCCCAGGTGGTCAAATCCGCGCGGGTGATGAAGAAGGCGGTCGCGTATTTGACGCCGTTCATGGAGGCCGAGAAGGCAACTATGGAGGCAGCGGGCGAGGTGGTGAAGGCGCAGGGAAAGATCGTGCTTGCCACGGTGAAGGGCGACGTTCACGATATTGGCAAGAACATCGTGGGCGTTGTGCTGGCCTGTAACAATTACGAAGTGATCGACATGGGAGTGATGGTCCCCTGTGAGAAGATTCTGGAGCGGGCCAAGGCGGAGAAGGCGGACCTGATCGGCCTGAGCGGCCTGATCACGCCGTCTCTGGACGAGATGGTGCATGTGGCGCGGGAGATGGAGCGTCAGGGGTTCAAGCTGCCTCTGCTGATCGGCGGGGCGACGACGAGCCGGGCGCACACGGCGGTCAAAATTGCGCCTCATTACAGCGAGCCCGTGGTCCACGTGCTCGATGCCAGCAGGGCGGTGCCGGTGACGACCAGCTTACTGAGCGAAGACGGCAGGCCGGCGTTTGTGGCTCAACACCGGGCCGAGTACGAAGCGTTGCGGAAGACCCACGCGGCGCCGGCGCAGAAAATGGTATCGCTCGAGACCGCGCGGAGCAGGCGGACTCCCATCCGGTGGCGCGCCGAAGACATTCCGGTACCCAGCTTCACGGGCGTGCGGGTGCTCGACAACTTTCCCCTGGCGACGTTGCGCGAGTTTATCGACTGGTCGCCGTTCTTCCACACCTGGGGACTGAAGGGCATTTACCCACGGATTCTGGAGCACGAGAAGTACGGCGCGCAGGCGACCCAGATCTTCACGGAAGCCAATGCCATGCTGGACGCAATGATCGCGCAGAACCTGCTCACTGCCCGGGCTGTTTACGGCTTCTTTCCCGCGAACGCGGTGGGCGACGACGTGGAGTTGTACACGGACGGGACACGCGGGAAGGTGCTCGATCAATTCCACTTCCTCCGCCAGCAATCCAACAGGGAGGGGAGCGAGCCGTGCCGGTCGCTTGCCGACTTCATCTCGCCGAAGGAGACCGGGCTGCCCGATCACTTGGGGGCGTTCGCGGTGACGAGCGGGATCGGGTTGAAGGAGTTGTGCGATCGTTACAAGGCCAAGAACGACGACTACAACGCCATCATGGCCGAGGCTATCGCCGATCGCCTGGCCGAGGCCTTCGCCGAATGCCTGCACAAACGGGTGCGCGATGAATGGGGTTACGGCGGTGGAGAGAACCTGAGCAACGCGGATTTGATTCGTGAGAAGTACCGGGGGATCCGGCCTGCCGCGGGTTACCCGGCGTGCCCGGATCACACCGAGAAGGGCCCGCTCTGGCGGTTGCTCGATGTGCAAAAGAACACCGGCATGTTTATCACCGAGTCGTTTGCGATGTGGCCCGGATCGAGTGTCAGCGGGCTTTACTTCGCCCACCCGGAATCGCGGTATTTCAGCCTGGGTAAGATCGACTTCGATCAGGTGCTCGATTATCACGAACGCAAGGGCATGAGCGTGGCGGAGGTGGAACGATGGCTTGGTCCCAACCTGAACTACGACCCCGTGGACGAGGATCCAGCGAAGGGTTCGGAAGTATTATCGCTCCCCGGCTAAACTTCCGATCAATTTACCAACGCCGTGCGCGAGCTTGAATGAGGCTGCAACCGCGGATTCATCCAGCAGCCCGAGACCACAAGTGGCCGTGATCATTGCACGCCGAGCAAGTTCCTGGGGATCGCCGGCCACCGACGCGAACGTCAACCAGCGTGTGAAGAGGGTGGTGGCATCCAAGGCGTCCAGGCATTGCCACGTGGGGACCATTCCGTAGGCAACTATTCCGCCGTTGCGCGTGAACTGGCGGGCATGTGGATCGGAAAAAAACAACTCAAGTCCTTCATGAGCATCGAACGAGATGATATCCGGCCGGACGCGGCACATTCGTTCAAAGGGACGAGCGGCACAGCAATGCAGTCCGGCCATGGCCCCACGAGCCCGTGCGTCATCGAGTGTGACCGCTAATGCATTGAGCCGCTGCTCCTCCGATACCGCCGCCTTCGCATCGGACGGTTCCAGGCACAACGCCGGTTCATCGAGAAACAGAAGCACAGGGAGTCCGGCAGACTTCAGGCGGTCGATCTGCCAGCAGATGATCTGCGAGACATGGAATGCGATTGCCGCAAAGAGCGCGGGATCGGAGAGGAATGGCCGATCCTTGTAGAACAGATACGCCGCGAGAGTAATTGGACCTTCAATCTGGCCCTTCACGGCCGCGGCGGATGGGAAGAGTCCGGACGCCAACGCTTCTTCGAGCGCACCAAATCCCGCTGCATTCGCCGATGTCAACTGACCGCTACTGCGGTGGAGAAGAGCGACCAGAGAATCGATCCGGCCTGCCTTTACCTGGTATCCGTAGCCCTCCTCGCGAGGCTGGATCAGATCCGCGAGGATCCCCAGACCCTGACCGATGGCGGCCTCCCGTGTCGAGAGTCGCGGAAGCTGAGGCCAGAAAGGAATTTCCGGCGAAAATTCGGCAACCGCGCGGATAGCCGACTTTGTACAGGCGAGAGGCAGGCTGCCGATACCAGTGACCGCGCCAGCTGGGACGAAGGTCTGTTTGAGGGAAACGCTGCCGTAAATATGGGAGGCGACAGTGGCGCTGGATTGTTGCACGGTATGTGCCCATTATGAAGCAGCCATCAGACCGGGGTGCACGTCCTGGCGGTTCCGTTTAGCATTCAGGAGATCTTCAGAATCGTGTTGCGTTCGTCATAATGTCGTCACTCGCACTTCACTCCGCATTGCTAACCTCAGAACTCCAAGGAGCCCATGACGGAACCTGTTATTCGAACTGTACTGGCGACGGCGTTTTTTGCTTTGTCTGCCTATCCTCAAGCCGAGATCCCGAAATCGCTGGGCGGCCAGTTTAGCTTCGATGCAAAAGGAAGGCTACAGCTTTCGAAAGACGGGAAAATCCTGCCGGCGTTGGGCAATACGGACAAGTTCACTTTAGCGGATCTTACAGGCAATCCTACGGGAGCCGAGACGGGCATTCAATTGGACTTCGGTAAGCCTGACCTGAATGGCACGGTGGCGTACGGACCGTATGTTGAAGAAGCGCGGTATCCCACAATCACCTACAATCCGAAAGCCGTAAAGATTGAGAATGGGCGGGCACTTATGGAGATGAAAAGTGTCTTCGTGAAGGCGGC
>JAOAPQ010000816.1 GCA_025462965.1 Bryobacterales bacterium | reverse complement strand
GTGGCCGTGAAGCCGGACGTCAGCGTGACATTCGGCTGCACCAGCGTCTTGAAGCCCGGCATCGAGACTTTGACTTCATAGGTGCCCACCGGGAGCTGATCGAACAGAAAACTCCCGTCGCTCTGGCTCTTTGAAGTGCGTTCCGCCATCAGGGCGGCGCCGCTGACATTCAGCGATGCGCCCGCAACCCCGGCGCCGGAAACATCGGTCACGAAGCCGTTGATTTTGCCGCTGATCGCGACTTGCGCGCGAGACGGCACCGCGAGGATCGTGCCTGCAAGCAATAAGACAGCGCACCGCCCGGACATAAAATTCCTGGTGTTCATAAAACCCCTTTTGTTTGAATAAGGCTGAAAAATACCGCCCTCGGAGAACACGGACCCGGTGCGTGCGATGGGCTTTCGTTTCGCTCCAAAACCGGCCAGGTATGATCACTTCAAACCGGGAAGTGGCTGGAGCTCAGAATAACTTGTTGTAGCGCAGTGTTGTCCCCACTGGCAAGTATTTTGTGGTGCTGGGGCACCGCAGGAGGGACAGATGTTTGGAGTGACCAGATGTTGGGCTACAGCTGTGCTGCCGCTTTCTCTTGCACACCGCAAGAGGAACAGATGTTTGGAGTGACCAGATATTGGGCTGCAGCTGTGCTGCCCTGTGGGACAGGCCATCGTTTTTCGTGGCCTGTCGTTCTCGCCGCCGCTTCGCGGTTGACCTCCCAAATGTAAATCCCATTTCCGTCGGGATCCTCGAAATCCGCAAAGTTGCCGGGCTCGTCCCGCACGATCGCGCCCTTGATCTTCACGCCCTTCTCTTTAAGTCGGTCGACAACGCATACTTGGGTGAAGCCGGATGTAAACCGATTGTCAGTCCCTTTGCGGCTTCCACCGTAGCCCGTGATCGCCGAAACGGTTCGTCAGCTTGAGGCCGAGTACACCTGTATAGAACTCGACCGCCCGGTCCATGTTCGATACGAATACGGTTGCGTTACCACCTGAGATCATGATTTCAGTCCTCTTCCCTATACTCGCCAAACGTACACAATGGGAAGAGCCGCCTGAGAGGTCCACTTTGATCCATCACCGTGAGCTTGCCATTCCGCCGATCGATCTGGACCCGAATTCCCGGGTTCCGCTGCAACGCCAAATCTACCGTGATATCGCTCGTGCGATCCGCACCGGCGCGATCCGGCATCAAGCGCTCTTACCAGCCAGCAGAACCCTTGCGGGCATGCTGGGCGTCTCGCGAAACACGGTTGTTGCTGCTTACGCCGATCTCGCAGCGGACGATCTGATCAGGGGAAAGCGCGGGTCCGGCGTGCGTGTGAATGGAACAGCTCATCCGGTCGCGTCATCTTCATGGCTCACGGATATAGTCCGCGTGGCCCGGTACCCGCAAAGAGTCCTCTCCATAACCGACGCGGACGGAAACTCGCTGTACCTGAACTTCTGAGAAGGGCCGCTGTCGCAAACCTACCTCGGACCGCTCTGTGCGAATTTCTTCGGAGCCAGAGTAAACACGAACGCAACAGCGGATTCCACCCATTCATGCAGTGCTTCATCCGAATCGCTGCCCGCCGCGTCAACAAACATCATCGACTTCATCGGCTTGCCGCTAAAGTCCATAGGACGCGTATGTGGTCGCCGGAGCCCGCTGGTTACCGCCTCCGGCGTGAGCCGCAGCATCAGATCTGTTTTCAAGACCCCGCAGCACATGTGGCCGTTGATCAGGAAAGCGATGCCGCCAAACATCTTGCGTTCCGCGAATCCAGCGCGTCTCTCCAGAATCGAGCGGACCCGATCCGCCAAACCGCGATCGTAAGCCATCAGGCGCCAGCACCCACTTTAAGCGAACGGATTCTCATCGGCGCTGCGCCCGTAGATCACGGGTATCGGGATGTCGAGCAGTCGCAGATACACCGAGAGTTGGCCTCGATGATGATACCAGTGATTCAGCATCAGCGATCGCAACATAGCCGCCCTCGGAATCACGAAGAGTTCATCTCCTCGCAGCGTCAGACGCCATGTCGCGGACGCCTGCTCAGGCGTTAGATCATTCAGATAGGCCGCGGCGGCCCTGAGGCTGCCATCAAGCGCCGCCAGGATTTCGTCCCGCGAGTTCGGCGTCGCCGGCACGAAGTTCGCCGCGGACGCATCGAACTCGTCGAGCTGCGCCAGATGGCACAAACCCCCAGGAATGGTTGCCACGTGGAGCGCCAGTTGCCCCAGCGACATTGACCTCGCATGCGGCTTCCAGGAAAGTTTGTCCCCTGGGACACGCTCCAGCAAACGCTTGGTCGTTGCCGCTTCTTGTCTTAGCTCATTCAGCATCGGTTTTGACATTGGGGTTCCTCTCCGTTTGAGTCAGATGACTTTCGCGCCCTGAGGGAGCTCCGCTTCCGCGACGCTCTGATAGAACCAGATCTGATACCCGTACGGGTCCATGATGGTGAAGGTTCGATCGCCCCACCACTGGTCCGTCAATGGCGTGGTCGGCTTGATCCTCTGCTTCTTTACTTGCTCGCAGTATGCCGCAACATCGGCAACCTCCAGATACAGCTCGACGGGCCGCTTCGTCGTGGTCGCACTCGTACCCTGCATCCCATCGGCGGGCCGCATGAGCATCACCCGCGCGCCGCCGAGCGAGACAGTGCAGAAGTCCAGCAGTCCGTCTTTTCCCAACATTCCCATCACGTGCCCGAATCCGAGCTTATCGACGTAGAACGAGCGCGCGTCGTCCACCGAATCAACGTAAATCATTGCCATCAATTGAGCGTTTTGCTTCACGGTGTTCCTTTCAGATTTGAGCGTAACGGCATCGTTGATTGCTTTCAACTACTTTTGGTAGTAGAAAAGAAAGGCCATGCCGCTGCGAGACTTTGAGATGCTGGCCGAGCTGAGATTCAGTCCGTACGAGCGTAGGGCGTTGATGGCACTCATGTTCCAGGGTGTCGCCGATGCCGAGACGCTGTGCCGCGAAGGAGAAATACCGACATCGAAAATCTACCTGGCACTGGAGAAGCTCGGCAAGCTGGGCCTTGTGGAGATGCAGCCAACCCGTCCGAAGCTCTATTCAGCGCTTTCCACCGACGCCATATTCGCCCGTCTCGTCGAGATGGCGAAGGAGAAAGCGGATCGATTTGCCGCCGAAGCGCAGAAGCTGAAAGAGAACCTGGCCGCGTCGCCCCGGGCAGCCGGCCGCACGACGTTCGTAGATCTTGCGTTGGGGAGGGAAAGCCACGTCACCCGGCATTTAGTCCATCTGGCGACGGCCAAACGCCGCATCTTGTCCTATATGGAGCAGGGCGATCTTGCCGCCATTGATCAGTCCCGATCCTCCGGCGCGCCTGTGCTCCGGCGCATCGCCCGGAACGTGGTTGAGCGAAAAGTGGATCAACGCGTTGTATTCGGTTTTGGGTACCGCACGGCCCCAAAGCTTGTGGCGTTTCTCAAGAAGCATCGTTCGAATCTTGAACACGTGACAGGCGTTCGATACTCCGGTGAGTTCGGGCATCCGTTCCATGTGATCGACGACGACGTGGTCATTCTCTGCGTTGACCACCCGTTCGTTCCCGAAGGACGCGTTGCTTCACTGATGGTTCGTGATACAAGCCTGGCCGCTCGACTCGCCGACGGTTTCGAGACCCTTTGGGCCAAAGCAATGCGCGATCTCCGCGAGATCTCGTTCCAGCCCGGCTAGCCCGCCGATCGCAAGAAACGTGTCCTGTCGCCGAAACTCCCTGGTGCTGAACTGGGACAGGGACGGCTGATAGCCGCTCGTCCGCTCAAGAACAAACAAATTTCCGTAACACCACACGGGCGCGGGAGGACACGCGGCGACAGCCGCGTTTCTCGCTCAATAGCAAAGAAACTTCCGTAACACCACACCGGCGCGCAGGAATCATGCATTGAACTTTCGCCTTCTGAGCAGCGCCAGGCACGTCAGAACGTACGGAGTGTTGGGAGCGCTGTGAGGCGTTGTTGGGAAGTCAGCCGGAA
>JAOAPQ010000812.1 GCA_025462965.1 Bryobacterales bacterium | reverse complement strand
GTACGGAGCGCGGTACTTACGCGTCAAGTACTGATCCGCTTCTTTGTCGTTGACGAACTTGTGTGTGGTCGAATCGAAGTTCAGCTTGCGGCCCACGCGATAGCTGGCGTTGCCCATGTGAACCAGGTTCGCCGACATGACCCCGATGGCGACGTCGGCGTGCAGATCGTTGTGATTCCGGCTCTTGACCGCGGCGAGGAAGTTTTCCATGTGGCCGCCGGTATCGCTCTTGCCGGCGTTCTTCTCGTCCATCACCTTTTCGTCTTTTTCACCTTTGTAGACCTGGAAGCCCGCGCCGTCCACGGCCATCCAGCCATCGCTGCCGTAGAACAGGTTTCCGATGGTATTACCGCCGCGCTTGGCCAAGCCGCCTTCGCCGCCGGTCAACAGGCCGCGCGTTTCGAAGACCAACTGACGGCCATCGCCGTAATCGAACGTGGTGAGCAGCGTGTTGGGAGTTTCCTGGTCGTCGTTGTAGACGTACCTGCCGCCCATGGAGAACACACTCTTCGGCAGGTCGAGCCCCAACCCCCAGCGCGCGATATCCATTTCGTGGATGCCCTGGTTTCCCATGTCGCCATTGCCGGTGTCCCAGAACCAGTGCCAGTTGTACTTCAGGCGCAGCGTGTTGAAAGGCCGCATGGGCGCGGGTCCGAGGAACTTGTCCCAGTCCACCCCCGCCGGAACCGCACTGTTTTCGGCATGTCCGATGCTGGGCCGCCGCTTGAAGCAAAGTCCCTTCGCCAGATAAACTTTGCCGATCACGCCCTCGTGCAGCAACTGCATGGCTTTCACCTTGTGCTCGATGGTGCGGCTCTGCGAACCGATCTGCACCATGCGGTTGTATTTCCGCGCGGCTTCGATCATTTTCTGGCCTTCGAACGGGTTGTGGCACGCCGGCTTCTCGATGTAGACGTCCTTGCCGGCCTGGCAGGCCCAGATGGTAGCCAGCGCGTGCCAGTGGTTCGGCAAAGGCATGGAAACCGCATCCACTTCCTTGTCGGCGAAAACCTCCCGCATATCGGCATAGCCCTTGGGCTTCTTGCCGGTGGCCTTCTCGACTTGCGCCTGTCCGCGCTCCAGGGAGGCCTGATCGACATCGCACAGGGCAACCACGTTGGCGTCGGGTAATTTCGAATACTCTCCCATGTGGGCGCGTCCGCGGCCGCCCAGGCCCACGACGGCTACGTTCACTTTGTCGTTAGCTGCGGCGCGCAAGCGCGTGGTGGAGGCGGCCACGGCCGCACTCGCAAATGAAAAGAATGTACGTCTGCTGTGTTCTGTCACTGTCCGCTTTCCTTATTGGGCTGACGGAGCCCGATTCGATATTACATGAGATCCGGCGTCGTTATCGTTATAGGACGCAATCCGGCGCAGCAAGGTAACAGCATGCTCGATATCGATCAGGCGCTGTTCCGGATCGCTCGCTTCCCGTTCGATGAACAGCGGTCCGCGATATCCAACCTCATCCAGTTTGCTCACGAAACGCTCAATTCCGACCGATCCATGGCCCAGCGCGCGCTCCTCGCCGAGCGCGCCCGCGATGTGTTTCACCGGCCAATCGCCATCCTTCGCGTGGACCGAAAGGACGTGCGGGCCCAGCAGGTCCAGCGCTTCAATCGGATCGCCCGTGCCGTAGAGAATCATGTTCGCCGGATCGAAATTGATCCCCAGATTGCCGCGATCGGAGTCAAGAATAAAGGTCCGAAGCGCCTCCGCAGGCTCCTGTCCGGTTTCCAGAGCGAACGACTGGCCGTGGCCCGCGGCATGGTCGCAGACGCGCCGCACCAGATCGCGGATGGTATCGTAATCCGGGTCCGACCGGTTCTCCGGAACGAAGCCAATGTGGGTCGCGATGCTCGGCGCGCCCACCGCCGCGGCGAAGTCGCTCACCCGCAGCATCCGCTGTTCCCGTTCCGCGCGCGTGTCTTGCGGAACAAAGCCAACCGTTTGCTGGACTGTCGGAATGTCTCTATAGCTTTCGCCCGTAAATGCGGCAAAAACGGTACTTACGGTGCAATTGGCTTCTTTCAAGGCCCGCCGCCAGGGGTCGGCGCAATCAAGCTGCAGGTCGCCGGGAATGCACAATTGTGCACAATGCACGTCCAGACGCGAGATTTCCGCGAGCGTCTCCGCCGGATCCCGTCCGGCCCAAATCATCACACCAATCTTCACGTTCCTCATCGTACATGATGCAATTCAGGCCCGCTAACGGCGAGCCTCTCGCCCTCCTGCTTTCGCGATTCGAGCATCAATCGCATGAGCTTTACCGCCAGCGCGGAGTCGGACGGCGGACAGCGTGCGGGCTCTAAGCCATGTGACACGCAGTGGGCGAAATACGCTAATTCCTCCGCGTAGCCGTCCGCCTCCGGCAGATCGAGCGCGTGGCCTTCGCCCTCCGGACCGAACAACCGGAGAGGTTGTCCCGCTGAGCTGTAATCCAGCGTTCCGTTCTCGGCCATGATCGTGAACTCCATACTGAACGGATAGGAGGGCGGGTAGAACCACCCGCCTTCCACCACTACCGGGCCGAATCGTTCGTACCGGAACTCCGCGATAATCCAGTCGATCCCAAACCGCATATCCGTGAACCCTGTAGCGGAAATTGACTGCGGAATCCCGAACAGCTTCACGGCGTAGTCCACGTCATGAATCAGTAAATCGAAGACCGCGCCGCCGGATCGCGTGGGGTCGCCCAGCCATCGGCTCCAGGA
>JAOAPQ010000733.1 GCA_025462965.1 Bryobacterales bacterium | reverse complement strand
CGTTTGAACACACCGGGGAAGTTGCGGAACAACGACGCGTCGGTATTGTTCAAGCCCGCCTGGCGCGCGATGTTGCGGCCTGCGTTCCCGAACTGACCGGGCGCGGGTTTGGCAAAGGCATTCGGATTAAACCACTGCTGCCGTGTGCGGCTGTTCGCCATGGGGTCGCTGAGTACATCCGGCCGATAGGGCGCACTCCCGATCCCCGCGTTGTCGCCCGGCAGGGTGATGTTCAGAGGGACTCCGGTCTCGAACGAACTGATGCCGGAGAACTGCCAGTTACCGAGCACACCTCTCATGAGACCGCTACCGACGGCGGGTATGTCGTAAACGTACGAGAGGACAAGGATCTGCCGCCGGTCGAAGTTAGAAGGTGCGCGTTCGAGCCCCCAGGCATAAGCGTTCTGGGCCGAGTTGCCGGGAACGTCGCCGCTTGCATAATCCATCGAGTGCGAGTAGGTATAGGACGCTTGAAGAGTCAGCCCGTGATATTGCTGTGAGCGCAGGCTGGCCTGCAGCGAATTGTAGTTTGAGTTTGTATCGTTGAAGTATTGCAGAATGTTTCCATAACCCAGGTACGGCCGTACCTGGTTCACGTTGGCGGTCTTCGCCAGCACCTGCGCGGCGCCCGCCGGATAGGGCTGGTTGATATTGATCGTGTCCGAGAGGTAAGTGCCCTTCGTCCCGACATAGGCAACGTTTGCTACGACGCCTGGCGCGATTCGATGCTGGATGCCGACATTGTACTGATGCACTTGGGGAACCGGGTAGTACGGGTTGTACACCGTCAGATTGGGTGGGATAAGGGTACTTCCGCCGCCTCCCGGGTTGCTCAGCTGCGTGTTAAAGATGGTGACCGTCTGGGCGAAAGGCGGGTTCGGAGCCACGTTGTAGATATCGTTCCCTTGAATACGCTCGTAATACAGGCCATAGCCAATACGGAACACCGTGTCATCTCCGAAGGGACGCCAGGCAAGCCCGACGCGCGGCTGCAGCAGAGCCCACTGGTTTTGCACGAGGCCGCGCGGGATTCCGTTCTTTCCGGCCAAGCCGAGGCCGTTGGTCAGACTGCCGCTTCCCGGCACGATATGCCCGGCCGAATCGACTTGTGGAGCATTGGCGCGATTGAATAAATTCGGATAAAACGAAGCCACGCGGTCCTTCTCTTCAAAGGAATGCGGCAAGAGATCCCAGGCGAGCCCGGCAGTTACAGTCAGCCGTTGAGATACCTTCCAGTTATCGCTGACGTAAAGGTTGCCACTCTGGGTGATGTAGTTGGGAGCGTACTGGTTTTGCAGTTCCGAGTATTGGAAAGCATTCCCGAGGAGGAGATCGGCGAACTCATGTCCCGTGTAGCTGCCGTTAAACACGAAAGCGCCATTGGTTTGCCCGAACAGATCCTGCTGCTTATGGAAATCCATAAACAGACCGCCGACCTGGATCGTGTGGCTGCCGCGTGAGAGCGTCAGGTTGTCGCGAACGATGAAGATTTCGGCGGCATTGGCCCAAGGCCACGAGGCGAGATCGTAGTTTACGCCGAGGGCGGGCCCGGAGAGGGCGATGTTCGGAAGCCGGTTCTGCCGGTTTTCCGGAAACAGTTCGGGGATCTTGAGATCCGCCGGCCGCTGGTAGTTACCGTGCAAAGAGAGGTTCAGCGGCTGGTAGGTATAGCTGACCGAGACCTCATTGACCGCCCTCGGATTGATAGTGGAAGTAAGCTGGCCCAGATACAGCTTGGGATTGTTCAAGAGAAGAGTGGTTGTCGTGGGATAGCTGCTGTTGGACCACAAGTTATTGGTGAAATTCTGCGCGTTGGCTTCATCGATAAACCGGAAGAACATCTGTTCGCGATCCGAGAAGTTATGATCGACACGGACGATCTCTTCACGAAGGTCGGTCGGAACGCCGAAGGACTTGGTGTAAAAGCCGTTCGCGTTCGTGGGCGAGGGGAAGAGGAAATCCGGGGCGGCGAGGATTTTGGCGTTCGGATCGATGCGGCTCGCGGGGATGATGTTGTTCGGAAATGGCTGGCCGGTTGTGGGATCGGTGATCGGTTTGGAGTAATCCCGGAAATCGCCCGTTCGCTCGGCCACGGTGGGAGTAGGAACGTTGAAGATTGAGGATTGCCGCAGTTTTCGCCATTCCTCATTGAAGAAGAAAAACGTTTTGGATTTGGATTTAGGATAAAGCCGCGGAATAAAGAACGGTCCGCCAAGGTTATAACCGTACACGTTGAATCGCAGCGGCGGTTTCGGCTGACCGTTCAGGTTCGTGAAGTAATTGGCCGCGTCGAGCTTGTCATTCCGTACATACTCGTAAGCGGTCCCGTGGAACAGGCGCGTGCCGGACTTGGTGGACACGTTGATTTGTCCGGCGGAACCAAAACCCGTGTCGACCGACGCATCCGCGGTTTCCACTTTGAATTCGGATATGGCCTCAACGGACGGGAGCACGACCACACAGCCTCCGCAGCCGCGGTCGTAGTTCTCTTGGCCGTCCATGCGCCAGACATTCTGGCTTGTTCGCAATCCGTTGAACGCGATGCTCGTGTTTGAAGTCACACCAACCGGCGTATTCAGCGACGGTTGGGTGGAGGAGGCTCCGGGTACGAGCGCCGCGAGCGAGGTAAAGTTGCGTCCGTTCACCGATAGCGCCTCTACCTGGGCGCCGCTTACGACCTGCCCGACTGTGGCATTTTCGGACTGCAATTGCAGCGCGTTCGCCGTAACCTCCACAGTTTCCTGAACACTGCTGATATTGAGTTGGGCGTCAATTCGTATTTCATCCCGCAAGTTCAGCTGGATGCCCGTCTGGCGGAAGGCCGCAAAGCCAGGCGCAGTGATTTCCAGCGTGTACGTGCCCACGGGTAAGGCCGCCGCGGTATAGCTGCCGTTTTGATTGGACCTGAAGCTTCGAGTGAGGCCCGTCTCCGTGCTGGTCAGTTTGACCTCCGCACCTGGAACAGCCAGATTGGCCTTGTCCGTGACTAACCCCGAAATCGACCCCAAATTCTGAGCGAGGGAGAGACCGGATGAGATGAGTAGCCATCCCAAAACAAAAGCAAGAGCGCTCACATGGCGTTTCATTTGTTCACCTTCCGGGTCCGGCTAATCAACGTGGAAGCCAGAGCCTAACCTTGACGAGATCCTGTTAGCGCTTACAAGTTTATTTTTGAGCCATGAGGTTGTCAAGAAAAAACTGCTTGATAGTATGGGGCGGAGTTTCAATGACTGTTAAAGTACGCGCTCAACGCGGGTAACTTTCATTACATGTGCCGACGTGACGCTCGCGCAAGGCTCCGAATGCTGATAGCGCTTTCAGGTTCGCTTGGCGGGCGCCCACCGTTCATTTTTGACGATTCCCATACCTTCCCGCACCGTCACCAACTGCCCGGCTTCCACGCCGCTCAGTTTCTCCTTCGCGCCGCTCGGCCAGTTGATTTCGAGATCGACCACTGAGGCGGGACCAAGGCCGAAATGCAATCGCAGGTCGTTTGCCGAGTAGAAGCTGGACTGGCTGAGCACCGCCTGGACCTGCGACTTCCCTCCGTATCGGGCAAGTACGCGCGCGCCGATAGCGCTTCGGTTCGATTTGACACCGATCAATTTCACCTTGAGCCAGTGTCCGGCGCCTGTGACATCGTTCCTGAGCAATGATGGCGGTTCATTCAGGTTCACGATCACGACGTCGATATCGCCGTCGTTGTCGAAATCTCCAAAGGCGCATCCCCGGCTGGTATGCAGCGCGGAAATTCCCGGACCGGCCTCTTGTATCAGCTCTTCGAACTTCCCCGATCCCAGATTGCGAAAAATCACGCGAGGCGTCTTCAGCGGATAAGCGGGTAATTTTTTCTCAATCTCCGGATAAACGCTCCCGGTGACCAGGAACAGGTCGGGATTCCCGTCATTGTCGAGATCGACAATGCCTGCGCCCCACCCGGTATAGCGAGTCTCCACGCCGATTCCGGCCCGCGTCGTCACATCATCGAAGTTGGCTTTACCATTATTCCTGTACAGAATGCTGGTGTCGTCTGAAAAGTGGGTTTTGAAGATATCGAGATTTCCGTCCAGGTCGTAGTCGCCGATCCCAACCCCCATGCCGGCTTGCTCCATTCCATCCTCGTTCAGCGCGACGCCGCTCTCCAGTCCTGTATCGGTGAAAGTGCCGTCTTTGTTGTTGCGGAAGAGGAAGCTGGATGTGGAATCGCAGGCGACGTAGAGATCCTGCCATCCCGTGCCGGCAAAATCGGCCGCGACCGTTGTCATGCAGTAACTGCCTTTGGCCTTCGCGATTCCGGAAGCAACGCTGATATCCGTGAACGTTCCGTCGCCGTTGTTGCGATACAGATAAACGCGGCCGGGAGGCAACCCGCGAGGTCCGCAGTTGACAGGCACGCCTTTCCAGTTGCAGTTGACGTTGCCACCCGGCTTAGGAATCCGGCTCATGTCGAAATCGAGATAAGTTGCGACCACCAGGTCTAGCCGGCCGTTGCGACTGGTTTCAATGAATGTACACCCGGAGTTCCAACGCTTATCGGCGTGCAGAAGTCCCGCTTCCTTCGTTACATCCGTGAAAGTGCCGTCGCCGTTGTTGCGATAAAGGGCATTCTGACCCCAGGAGGTGACGAACAGGTCGTCGAAGCCGTCGTTGTTATAGTCCCCAATACACACGGCTGAGGCCCAACCCGTGCGCTCCAACCCGGCAGCCCGGGTCACATCCGTGAATGTGCCGTTTCGATTGTTCCGGTAGAGCCTGTTCGTGGTCGCCGGCGGATCGCCTTCCAGCCGCGTTCCGCTCAGAATGAAAATATCCAGCCAACCGTCGTTGTCGTAGTCGATGAAGGCGACGCCGCAGCCAACCGTTTCCAGGATGAATTGCTTTTGCTCGACACCGCCGTAAACGACCGGTGCCCGGAGACCGGCTTCCTCGGCAACGTCCGTGAAGTTGGCGTGAAACGGCAGCCCCGAGGGCTTCCCTCGCGAGGTGGGGTTCACACTTCGCGTTGCAACTCCCTGGGCCAAGGCGCGCGCGCAAGGCGCAGCCAGGAGGCCGATCCAATTCCGGCGGCTCAGAACCTTCATCGCCATCCATGATATCGGTCGCGATAGAATGAGCGGCGATTATATGGAACGCGCTTTTGCTTCGAGAAGAAAGATTTAATGATGTTCCAGATCAGGCGTTCCCCAAAGATCTACGATGTCTGCATTGTGGGTTCCGGCGCCGCGGGCGGCATGGCGGCAAAGGTCCTGGCTGAAGGCGGATTGAATGTGGTGATGCTCGAAGCCGGACCGTTGTTAAACCCCGCCCGGGACTACACGGAACATTTATGGCCCTACAACCTTCCGCATCGCGGCGTGGGAATCGGCGGCACAGGGTACAACAGCGAGGGAAGCCATGAGTTTGACGTGGCTCACATCGCGCAGGATATTCAAGGCGAGCCCTACCTGAACGCGCCCGGGTCCGCCTTTCGCTGGACCCGCGCGCGCCTACTGGGCGGCCGGACCAATCACTGGAACTGCGTCACGCTCCGGTTTTCCGAACACGACATGCGCACGCGGTCGCGCAGTGGATACGGCGAGGACTGGCCGATTGAATACAAAGACCTGGCCCCCTATTACGACAAAGTGGAGTCATTGATCGGCGTGTACGGAACGCAAGAAGGGATTCCCAGCGCGCCCGACGGTGTATTCATGCCGCCGCCCGCACCGCGGTGTTCCGATTTGCTGATCAAACGAGGCTGCGAGAAATTGCGCATCCCGTGCATTGCCGGCCGCGCAGCCATCATCACGAAGGGCCATAACGGGCGCGCTCCATGCCACTACTGTGCGCAGTGCACACAGGGATGCAGGAGCGCATCGAGCTTCAGTTCAAGCCAGGTTCTCATTCCTCCAGCGCTGAAAACCGGACGGCTGGCAATCATCCCGATGGCTATGGCGCGGCAGGTCCTGATGGGAGCGGACGGAAAAGCCTCCGGCGTTTCCTACATCGATAAGGCGACGCGGACCGAACAGCGCGTACGAGCAAAGGTAGTGTGGCTGGGCGCGAGTGCGTGCGAATCGGCGCGCCTGCTGCTGAATTCGCGGATCGCTAACTCATCAGGGGCGGTGGGCCGCTACCTCATGGAATCGGTCGCCACGACGGTCGTCGGAACTTTCCCGGAACTTTCCCGGATTCCACCTCACAATCACGATGGAACGGGATCTGTGCACGTCTACGTGCCATGGTGGAAATACGACCGGAAGAACGATTTCCATGGTGGCTATCACGCCGAGATTTTCGGCGGTCCGGCCATGCCCAAAGCAAGAATGTTCCATCAATTGGCGAGTGAGGCGCAAGGGTACGGAGCCGCCCTGAAACAACATTGCAAGAGCTTTTACGGCACCACCGTACAGTTAATGGGGCGCGGCGAGATGGTACCGAACGCAAACAGCTACTGCGAGATCGATCCCGGCACGATCGACCGGTGGGGCATTCCTGTCCTTCGGTTTCATTTGAAGTGGTCGGAGAACGAATTCAGAATGGCTCGCGATATGCGTGAGAACTTCGAACAGATTGTGCTGGCTGCCGGTGGGACCGCGACGTCGCAGAAGCCGCATCCCGAGTTTGGCTATCTGGCCCCGGGCGGCGTGGCTCACGAAGTGGGGACGGTACGGATGGGCGCCGACCCGCGCACATCTGTGTTGAACGGATTCTGTCAGACGCACGACGTGAAAAATTTGTTCGTCTCAGACGCCGGCTGTTTCACAACGGGACCGGATAAGAACCCCACGCTCAATATCCTGGCGCTCTCCTGGCGTGCGGCCGATTATGCTCTGGAACAGGCTCGAAAGGGGGATCTGTGAAGATAGACCGGCGGGCGGTGCTGCAGGGGTTGGCCGCCGGGGCCGCCGAACTGGTTATCCCTAATCGGGCTCCGGCCCAGAATCCGGGTCACTCGCATGACGAGGTGGCGCCGGTGACGGCCAAAACCAAGGCACCGGCGTACTTGACCGCGCAGCAATACCGCCTTCTAGCAGCGCTCTGCCAGATGATCATTCCCGCGGAGGAAACGGCAGGAGGCGCTATCGAAGCCGGCGTTCCCGAGTTCATCGACCTGCTTGCCCGCGAGAACCCGGAATACGGACGCCAAGTCTCCGGCGGACTCTTGTGGATCGATTCGTGGTGCCAGGATCATCACGGCAAGGTGTTCGTGGACTGCATGCCGCACGAGCAAAGCGGATTGCTGGATCTCATTGCGTTTCGCGAAAACGCGATCAAGGACCCGAGTCTCGCGGCCGGCGTGGGCTTCTTCGCCATCCTGCGCGACCTGACTCTCGATGCATTTTTTACCAGTCGAGCCGGGATCGATTATCTTGGATTTCTCGGGAACTCCGCAATGACGGAGTTCCGGGGTTGCCCGGAACGACAACGCTAAAATACGGACAGTGACAGAAGGGGGAATCACAAGGCGGTCGCTGCTGGCGCAACTGGCGTGCGCCACGGTCGCCATCGGGCAGAGCTCGGAGCCGCTCAAGACCTTACGCGCGGGTCACGCACGGCTCGTCGCATTGGATTCCGACCTGGCGCGAATCCGCCTTCTGGCACGGGACAACATACAGATTCGCAAGATTCTGGCGGACCTGGAAAAGGAAGCTGAGAAGCTGCAGACCGCCGCGCCGGTGGAGTACAAGCTCGTAGGGACGCGATTGCTGGCCCAGACCAGGCGCGCTTTGGATCGCGTCTACACGCTGGCATTGCTTTACCGGCTGGATGGCAGGCAGGCGCACCTGGACCGAGCCGTGCGGGAATTGCGCGCGGCGGCCGCGTTCAAGGACTGGAATCCAGCACATTTCGTGGATGTCGCCGAGATGACGCACGCGTTCGCGATCGGGTACGACTGGCTTTATTCCGCTCTTCCGGAAGCGGACCGCGCCTGGATCCGGGACGCCATCGTGCAGAAGGGACTGGTTCCGGGATTGCAAAGCTATGCCTCCCAAAGTCCGTGGGTTACCGGCCGCGATCACTGGAACCTGGTCTGCAATAACGGGCTGGCGTTGGGCGCACTGGCGGTGGCGGAAGAGGAGCCGGAGAAGAGCGCGCTCATACTGAAAGCGGCTCTGGAATCGATCCCGCGAGGGCTCGCGCTGTATGGCGCCGATGGCGGATGGAGTGAGGGGCCGGCTTATTGGGACGACGCGACGCGGTACGCGGTCACGTTCTTGGCCGCACTCGAATCCGCGCTCGGGACAGATCTCGGATTTTCGAACCAGCAGGGGTTAACCAAGACAGGGAGGTTCCGGATCTACTTCAGCAGTCCTGCGAATAAGACATTCAATTACGCGGACTCGTCCGACGAACTCACCGAGGAACCCGCGATGTTCTGGCTCGCCGGCCGTTATGGGCAGCCGGCTTTGGCGTGGCAGCAACAGAAATTAATCGAGCGCACGGCAAACGCGGAGCCGCTCAATCTGGTGTGGTACCAGCGTGATGCGAAGCCTCCGCAACCGCCGTTATGGCCGCTGGAGTCGATTTTCACGAGCGTGCAATGCGCCTTTTTCCGGAGTTCCTGGGAGGATCCGAACGCGCTGTTTCTTGCGGTAAAGGGCGGCGACAACAAGGCTCCGCACGTGCATTTGGATCTCGGAAGCTTCGTGCTGGACGCCGGCGGCATCCGATGGGCCATTGATTTAGGACGTGACGATGCCTCTTTGCCCGGATATCTGGGGAAGCAAAGATGGACGTATTACCGCACGCGCACGGAATCGCACAATACCGTGATGATCGACGGCGAAAACCAGGATCCGCGGGCGGAAGCGCGGATTACGCATCACGAGTTCACGCAGGACATGGCGTGGGTGCAGATCGATCTGACAAAGGCGTATCCCACTAAGGTGAAGCAATTCCAGCGGCGCATCGGGATTGCGAACCGGCAAGCAGTGCTGGTTCAGGACCAACTGCAGGCGGAACAGCCGGTGGACGTATTGTGGGGCATGGTGACGGACGCCGAGGTGTCCGTGAACGGGCAGACGGCCGAGTTGACGAAGGAAGGCTGGACGCTATCGGCGGAGATCCGCACGCCCCGGCACGCGGTTTTCGACGTGGCGAGCACCAAGCCCCCGGCGCCGCAGGCGCAGAACGCGGGGACGCGCAAGCTCGTGGTCCGAGTGGGCGAACGGGTAACGGATCTGGACTTGAGTATCGTGCTGACGCCGCATAAGACAGGGCAGCCCAAGCCGAAGGTTACGGCGAAATTTCCGGGGTAGGCAACGCTCAACCCGCAACAAAACTGCCGGGGTACCCTGTAAAGATGCTTATCGGCAGGCGTAGTTTTCTTGCTGTCCCTTTTCTGGGCGCGACAGCGTCGAACAAACCGCAGTACCGGCTTCAGCGCGAGAACGTTCTCGGTACGTCGATGGAGTTACGGGTAGCGAGCCCAGCTGGGCCGGAGGCGGAGACAGCGGCTCTCGCAGAGATCGCGCGCCTCTGTAAGGTGGTGAGCACGTATGATGCGGCGAGCGAGATCAGCAGACTGCGGGTTGGAGGTGCCTGCTCGGCCGAGCTGGGACGAGTGCTTTCGGCGTACTCGTATTGGGAGCAACGCACAGGCGGAGCGATTTCGGCCCGGCCGCTCGGAGATGCGCTGAACGTCGACGCTTTGGGAAAGGCGTTCGTCATGGAGAAGGCGCTCGCTGCCGGGCGGAAGCACGCGGGCTCGGCTCTTTTAAATATCGGCGGCGATTTGGTGGCTGCGGGCGGGGACACGTGGAACATCGACGTCGCGGATCCGGCGCGGTGGCATGAGAACGCGGCTCCGCTGACAAGTATTTCGATCCGGGATATGGCCGTCGCGACGAGCGGCGTCTCTGAGCGCGGGGCGCACATCCGCGACCCGCGCACGGGCCGCCCCGCCGGTGGGGCGGTGAGCGCCACCGTAATCGCACGCGACACCGTCGCGGCGAACGCTCTCTCCACGGCGCTTTGTGTCCTGGAGCCAGGCGAGGGATTGCGGCTGACCGGTAGCGTGGCCGGGGCGGAGTGCCTGATGGTTCTTAGGGACGGTACCACGGTGCGGAGCGCGGGCTTTCGCGCGTATGAGCGGGCGCGGGCGATACCGGTCGCCGCGGCGACGGACTGGACACCCGGATACGATCTCTCCATCACGCTCACGCTGAAACCAGCCTCTTCCTTTGCGCGTCGCCCCTACGTGGCTGTGTGGGCGGAAGACGAGCGGGGCAAGGTGGTGCGCAACATCGCGGTCTGGGCAAACAAGCCGCGATGGATGCCCGAATTACACACCTGGTGGGCCGACAATCGCAATAACGATGTGAATTCGGTGACTCGGGCCACGCGGCCGACGGGCCGGTACCGGCTGGTCTGGGATGGACTTGACGACAAATTCCGTCCGGTTCCGGCGGGAACGTACACCATCTTCGTGGAGAGCAACCGGGAGCACGGCAACTATGCGAAAGAGAGCGGCAAGATATCCTGCGGCACCGCGAAGACCGCGCGCGCCACGTTGAATGAGACATCCGAATTCGAAGCAGTGGCCCTGGAGTACGGTCCGCGCGGACAGAGTGCATGAACGGGTTCTCTCGGGAAGCCCTGAAATGGGCGCGGACGGTTCATATTTACATTTCGATGATCGGGTTTTTGATGTTTTTGTTCTTCGCGGGCACCGGCATCGTGTTGAACCACGATTCTTTCGGGTGGGATGTCGGGCATACTTCCGAGGCGCAGATCAGTCTGCCCGGGAATGTGGCCTTTGCCGGAGATCAGGCGGCGGTGGTCAAGGCTCTGCGGCTGGCGGCCGCTGTTACGCTGCCGCTGGCGCAGTATAACGCCCATCCGGACGATATCGAAGCCACGTTTGCGGGTCCGGGGAAGCGGACGCAGGCACTGATCGACCGGCGCAACGGGATCGCGCGGATCACGGTGGAGGATCGCGGACCGGCCGGGGTACTGGCGGATTTGCACAAAGGCGCGGCCTCCGGGAAGGCGTGGAGGGCGATCATGGATTGCGTTTCGGTACTGCTGGGCGTGAGTTCGTTGACTGGGTTGGTGATGGTGCTGGCGCTGCCGAAGAGGAGAAGGTGGGGGATTTTCGCGGCGGCGGCAGGGACCGTGGCATCCGTAGTGGGATGGTGGATCTGGGTGCCGAGGTGAAGAATAACGCCCGAGTCTACCGCTGCGCCCAGTAGCGGTCGCGAGCCTGCACCACCAGATCCTTCCGTGCGGTAGTGAGCTGGAGTTTGCGGAATTCGGAAATGACGACCGGTTGATCAGAAACGTAGCCGATGTTGTACTGGCTGCGCAGCTCATCTTCCAGGATCGCGAAGATTTGCTCGAGGGAGATCTTCTTCGTAACTTCGAAGAACCCGCCGCCGGTTTCCTTCGACATGCGCATCAGGACTTTCTGGCCGCTGCCGCCGCCTGAAAAGAAGATCGAATAGATGAGCGTGTCGGCGCGTTGAGCAGCCTCGATGGCCTGCGTGATAGTGGCTTCGCTGCCGGTGTCTTCGCCATCGGAAAGCACGATCATCGCTTTGCGTCCGGTGCGCGTTTTCATGACTTCGTTTGAGGCCTTCAGGACAGCATCGTAGAGCAGCGTGGAGCCGCCGCCCTGCGCGATGAGTTGCTTGCGCGTCTCCGTATCCACGTAGGGCAGCACTTCGTCGAGACTGCGACGCGAGTTTGTGAGCCGTTGGCGAAGCTGGACCGAGGTATCGAACTGCATGATGAAGACCTGGTCTTTGTCTTCGCGCAGCACTTGGTCGATGAAGCGGAAGCTGGCGACACGTTCGGCTTCGATCACTTTCTGCTGGCTGACGCTGGTGTCGATCATGAGACCGATGGTGAGTGGGAGGTCGGACTGGCGCGTGAAATACCGGATGTTCTGCGGGCGGCCGTTTTCGGCGATGGAAAAATCGCTCTTCGTGAGGTCGCGGACGATGTCGCCTTTCTTCGTGCGCACGGCCGTTAGCACGTTGACCACTTTTACTTCCGTGGAGAAGGTGGCGTCTTGGGCGCGCATCAGGGCGGCGGGAGCGAGGGAGAGAAAAGCGCGGCGAAGCATCATTTCAGTAAGACTGGCATCGTGTCGCCGGCGTTCCATCGTTCGCGATCGGCGTCGGCGACGAGAAACGCGTTCGCGCGGCTGATGGCGGGAATATCGCTCGAGCCCTTCCACGGAACTCGCGCGAGATCGCCCAGGCCGGTGAGCCTGGCGGGGAGGAAACGGGTAAGCCCGGGCTTGTGCTCAAACGGCTCGGTGAGACGGCCGAGCGCGAATGGGAGCACGCTTTCCTTCTGGCCTGCGAGCAGTTCCAGGGCGGCGCGCGCGAAGATCTCGAACGTCACCATCGTGGAGCCGGGGTTGCCGGGCAGGCCAAAGAAAAACCTGTCCCGGACACGGCCGAAGACGACGGGCTGGCCGGGCTGAATCTTCACACGGTCGAAGAAGAATTCGGCGCCAAGGTCCGCCATGACCCGCTCGACGACGTCGTACTTGCCGGCCGAGACGCCGCCTGAGAGCAGGAGGAGATCGGCGGTGAGGGCCCGCTCTATGAGTTCGCGGGTGTGCTGTTCCTGGTCGCGAGCGACGGGAAGGACTTCGGGGAGACCGCCGGCGCGCGCCACCTGGCAGGCGAGCGAATAGACATTCGAGTTGCGGACCTGGTGAGATTGCGGGATGGCGGAGATATCGACCAGTTCGTCCCCTGTGGCGAGGATGGCGACGCGTGGCTTGGCAAACACGGAAACGGACGCGCGGCCGGCGGAGGCGAGAACGGCGAGATCGCTATAGTCGAGGCGCTTGCCGGCATCCACCAGGATCTGGCCCGCGCGCGCCTCTTCGCCGCGGCGCGAGATGAACTGGCCTTCGGTAGCGGCCTGTTCGTGGCGGATGTTGCCATTGTCACGGGTGACATGTTCAATCATCACGACGGAATCGGCGCCCGCCGGGATGGGCGCGCCGGTCATGATTTCGATGGCTTCGCCCGGGTGGAGTTCGACGAGCGCCGCATCGCCCGCGCGCACTTCACCGGAGACTTTGAAGGGACCCGGTATGTCCGCCGCGCGGATGGCGAATCCGTCGCGAACGGAGCGGTCGAGCGCGGGGTAGTCGCGGTCCGCGGTCGCGGGGACTGCGAGGACGCGGCCTCCCGCTGACATGAGGGGAACCTGTTCATGGGTGGGAGCCTGGCGGCGGGAGATAACCTCGCGGGCAACGCACTCGCGAGCGTCGCGGAAGGTGAGGGTCACTCTGCTATTCTACCGACGCTCGCCTGTTC
>JAOAPQ010000677.1 GCA_025462965.1 Bryobacterales bacterium | reverse complement strand
CGGCTCGAGGACGAACGTGTACGGGATCATCGGATCGTTAGCTGGATCCGTGTACTCCTTAATGTCAAGGTCCTTCTGCACCTTGCGCCCGGGATCGGACAGAAACGGCCAATGCGCTCCCACTCCGGCCCGGTACTCGTTCGTCTCCACCAGATTATCCGTGCTGATCGTGACCAGCCGGCAGTAACCCACCTCCATCTCGCGATGCAATTGCACCAGCCCCTCGGCCTGCCGCCGCTCTTTCGGACAATAACCCCCGCGGCTCAACACCACGACCATCGGATCTGGCCCTTGCAACTCCGATAGCTTGCGATGCTTGCCGCTATGATCGCTTAGTTCGTAATCGGGAAATACGGCGCCGGGTACCATGTCCGCTCGCATGAAATCCACCTCTTGCCGGGGCTGCGCGACACACCGGTCCCTTCCCCTTCATTCTATCCCCGGATGTTTCGACGCTGAACAAATTCCCCCCTGTACCCGTATGATGTAGTGTGTCGAGTCCAACTATGACTGAAACGGTAGCGTCACATTCTCATCGCATCGGCTCTCTCCTGGCCGAGAAGGGTTACGAGGTTTCCGAGCCGCAACCCAACCTTTGGAAGATCCGCGAGGTGGAAAGCGGCGTCGTGGTGAATGCCGCCCTCGAAGGGGACATCCTTTTTCTCTCTCTCCACTGCATGACAGTGCCGGAAGCGAAACTGACCCCGGATGTCCTGCGCAAGATGCTGGCGGGCGATAATGGTATTTCGACGTCGCACTTCCAGCTCTACAACGTCGCGGAGGGTAAAGTGTCCGTCACCCTGAATAACTTTTGCAAACTGCAGGATATGGGGCCGGAAGATGAGGATGATATCCTCTCCTGCGTGCATTTCCTGCTGGCCGACGTCGTAGATGCTCAGCGCCTGATCGGCCACCTGGCGGCGTAACCGGGTTTCGAGAGACACTAAAAGGAGAAACGGAAATGGCATTCCTGTCGGATATTTTCAATCGTGCCGGCCGCGTCGCGCGGGGCCAGGCGAATCAGGGCATGACAGCGGTGGAATCCGCGACATTCGAGGCGACGGTCCGGCAGACCGTTCTCGATATGCGCACTGAGTTGAATAAGGCGGTGCAAGCCTCGGCCATGGCGATGAGCAACCACAATCGCCTGGAAGCCGAGTACCAGAAATACGTCCGCCTCTCTCAGGAGTGGAAGGATCGTGCGGGCCAGGCACTGGACGCCGGCAATGAAGACCTTGCCAAGAAGGCTCTCGCTAAGAAGGCTGAGGCCGATCAGCAGGTCAATTCGATGCAGTCGGCCGTGGATTCGGCGCGCCAGGCGAGCGAAACTCTCAAGCAGCAGGTAATCCAGCTCAAGCAAAAAATCGACGAAGGGGAACGTACCGCGACCACACTGGTTGCGCGTAAGAATGCGGCCCAGGCGCAGCGGAAAGTCTCCGAAGCACTGGCCGGAGTGGGAAATGCCGACAACGCGTTCGCGGCCCTCGGGACGTTCGAGGAATCAGTGCAGCGCGAGGAAGCCACTGCGAAGGCGTTCAATACTCTCGCTTCAGCCGGTAAGGACGACGGCCTGGAAGCGGAATTCGCAAAACTGGGCGGCCACAGTGTGGATGCGGACCTGGAAGCGCTGAAAAATGAGCGCCGCCTGGGTAAGCCGACCGTACCGATCGGTTTGAATGCTGGCTCATCCGACAAAGCCGGCGCTTAGTTTTCTGTGTGACTGAATTCGTTGTAGTCGCCATTCTCGTTATCGCGCTTTTGTTCGTACTCAAACAGATGTTCAACTTCAAACCAAAAGCAATCGCGCAACCGGCCACCCCGCGCATCGACCTGTCCAATCTCAAGATTACGGACGCAAAGGTGGGCGACAACATCTCCGTCGCGGGCGCCGCTACCGATTTCAGCGATCTGGATTTCACGGTGGCACACCGGAATGAGTACGAAGCCGGGGAGCGGCGCTGGTTCGATGTCAGCGGCATGTACCGAGAGACCCGCGTCTCCCTCGAAGTGGTGCAAGACGACGACACTCAGGTTCGGGGCGTGCTCGATCCCAAGAAGTTCACGCTCGATGAGCTCGGGCTTTTGGAAGAAGACCTGTCCGCGATGGATGGCCGCCAGAATCCATCGGACTCGATCGAGTTCCAGGAAAAGGTCTGGATGTACCGCTGGAGCAAGGAAGTAGGTATCTTCCGGGACGGGCAGCCGACGGGCACAGGCTTCTATTGCTGGACGTTCCAGGAAGAAGGCGGCAAGCGGTGGCTGCAGATTCGAAAGTTCGCGAGCGAGCCCTTCGCGGGCACGGTCGCGACCGAACTGAACTCCGCCGATATTACGGTTTATAGAGGTTCCTAGTATGACTCAGAAAGGTTGGGGCGCGATCGCTGTAGGTTTGGTCGTCCTCATTGTCGGAGTAGTGGCCGAAGGGCAGCGCCATCTTCCGTCAGACCTTAAAAGGCGGATCCACAACGAGCAGACGGCTTTAACCCTGGCTCAAAGCAAGATTTCCTCCGAGCGCGA
>JAOAPQ010000673.1 GCA_025462965.1 Bryobacterales bacterium | reverse complement strand
CGCGGCTTTCGAACTTGTAGATTTGCCGGGCGAGCGGATCTTTCGCTCCTATCCGCATCAACTCAGCGGAGGGCAGCGGCAGCGCGTGGTGATTGCCCAGGCGATGGCTTGCCGTCCTTCCCTGATCGTGGCTGACGAGCCGACCGCTGAACTGGACACCGTCACCCAGGCCGGGATCATCGATCTATTCCGGCGCATCAATTCCGAAAACGGCACTGGCATGCTGTTCATTACGCATAGCCCGCTGTTGCTTCCTGGCTTCGCGGATCGAATGCTGGTGATGCGCGACCAACGCATCGTGGAGAGCGGAACACCGAGAGAAATACTGCTCGCGCCACGGGATGAATGGACCCGATCGGTGGCGGACGCCTTGGGTAGATGATTTCGCTCCTGGCAGCCTCGAATCTCTCGAAGTCTTTCAGGCCGCACAGGGGCATCGCCCATCCCGTGCTGGCTTTGCGGAATATCGATCTCAGCATTGAAGCCGGGAGCGTCACCGCTGTGATTGGCGGTTCGGGCGCGGGAAAGTCGGTACTGGCGAGGTGTTTGAGCGGACACGAGAGGCCGACCCAGGGCACAGTATCATTCGCGGGAGTCGAACTCACCGCAAAATCGCGTCCGCACCTGGTGCAGTTGGTCCCGCAGGATCCCGCGGCGAGTCTGAATCCGCGCTTCACCGCTTGTGAACTGGTCGCGGAACCGCTACGTATTCAGGGGGTCGGGACGTCGGGGACGCGTCGCGACCGTGCTCTGGGGCGGTTGAAGTCTGTGGGACTCCCGGCTTCTTGCGCTGGTCGCCGCGCTGATGAGTTTAGCGCGGGAGAGCGTGCGCGCATCGCACTGGCACGGGCTCTCGTTCTCGAGCCGCGATTGCTGATCCTGGACGAGTCGCTGTCGAGTCTCGACGTTCCGGTGCAGGCCGCGATCACCGGCCTTCTATCGGAACTGAAGTCCCGCCATTCCCTTACCTACCTATTGGTCGCGCACGACCTGACCCTGGTGAGGCAAATCGCTTGCGCCGTAGTAGTGATGGACGCGGGCGAGATCGTGGAGCGGGGTCCGGTCAGCGAGGTGCTGGGCAGACCGCAGCATCCGGCCACGGTCCGGTTGATCGAGGGGTCGCCGAGGTTTCCCGATGCTTAAGTCTTACATCGCCCGGCGCTTGCTGAACAGCATGCTGCTGTTGGTTGCGATTTCGATGTTGTCGTTCCTCTTTCTTGAAATTGCTCCCGGGCGTTTTCTCGACGAGATGCGACTGGATCCCCGGGTATCGCCCGACACCATTTACGCCATGCGCCAGCAGCGTGGGATGAACGACCCATTGCCCGTGCGCTACGGCCGTTGGGCTGGGGGTGCGCTGCGGGGGGACTTCGGGTTGTCGCTCGCGTACGGTGTTCCCGTGCTCAACCTAGCCTTGCCGCGCATGCGTAACACGCTGCTGCTGACGATCACCGCGCTTGTGCTCGCATGGGTCATTTGCCTCCCATGCGGCGTCTGGACGGCGGCACGGCCGCGTTCGCTGGCCGCGCGCTTATCGGGTCCGTTCACTTCCTTGCTCCTCTCTGTTCCCGAACTGCTCGCGGCCGGGATCCTGCTGCTGCTCGCGCTGCGGACGGGGTATTTCCCGGCAGGCGGCATGTTCTCGCCCGGTGGGCGTCCGGCCGGCACCATACGCGCGGTGGCCGATGCGTCGCGACATATGCTGATACCCGTTTTGATCCTTACTCTGGCGGTGGTTCCGCTGCTCCTGCGTCACGTGCGCGCGGCTCTCGAAAGCGCTTCGGGCGCTCCGTTCGTCCAAGCCGCCCGCGGACTCGGGATACCGGAGCGGCGTCTCTGGCTTCGCCACATCCTGCGGGTCGCCGCGAACCCGCTAATCTCGCTAATGGGATTATCGGTCGCCGGTTTGATCAGTTCATCACTCCTTGTGGACGTGCTTCTGGGATGGCCGGGGCTCGGGCCGCTGTTCCTGGACGCGGTAGCGGTGCGGGATACGCCGGTGGTCATCAGCGTTCTCATGCTGTCTGCGCTCTTTTTGGTGGCGGGCAATTTGGCGGCGGACCTGTTGCTGTACGCCTGCGATCCCAGGATTCGAACGGAATGAGAGCACGTCTGCGGTTGTGGGTGGCGGGTTCGGTGGTGGCCGCGATCCACGTCCTGATTGTGTTCGCGGGCTTCTTCGCGCCGTACGACCCGACGGAGCAGCATCGCGAAATTCCACTGGCCACGCCGTTTACTATTAACGCGAAAGGTGACGGGCGGGCGGAATGGTTCACGACGGGATGGCGGTATCGCGTACTGGGCGTGGTAACGTGCTCGCGGCATCTGTTCGGCGCCAGCGCGGGCGGGCAAGTATTCGTTTTGGGCACCGATCCGTACGGGCGCGATCAGCTGTCGCGGGTTTTGTGCGGCGGGCAGATCTCGGTTCTCGCCGGATCGATCGCGGCGTTCTTAGCTCTGTTGCTGGGTCTCGTGTTCGGAACGGTGGCCGGTTTCTACGGGGGCTGGACAGATGAAATTCTGATGCGGCTGGCCGAACTGTTTCTAGCTCTGCCCTGGTTATATCTGCTGCTGGCTGCGCGCGCAGCGTTGCCCGACTCTCTGACTCCCGGGCAAACTTTTCTTCTGGTCGCGTCGATCATCGGCGCCACCGGATGGGCACGGCCGGCACGGCTGATCCGCGGCCTGGTGCTGAGCGCGCGCGAGCGCGAGTATGTTCACGCGGCGCGCGGCTTCGGAGCGTCGCATTGGTACCTCCTGACGCGGCACATTGTGCCGGAGACCTGGGGCGTGCTGCTGACGCAGGCCGGAATCCTGATTCCGCAGTTCATTATGGCGGAAGTGCTGCTCGCATTCTTCGGCCTCGGGGTAGGAGAACCCGTGCCGAGTTGGGGCTCTACCTTAAGTTATCTTCGCCAGCCGTGGCTGGCCGTAACGGCATGGTGGATGCTGGCGCCGCTTCTTGTGATGCTGCCGCTTTTCCTGGGATATCATGCGCTGGCGTCAACTCTTCAGCAGCGCGCGGCGGCAGGTTCGGGTTAGATTTAATCCATGTCATCAGGTAGGCGGACCGGAAAGGTGCGAACGGTCCCATTCGCCGTGTGCGTACTCTGCATTTGGCTTCCTGCCGCGGGAGCTCCCCCCGCCGATGGAGCGCGAGGCGGCAGGCTGGTTTACGCGCAACGCGCCGAGCCGAAGACGCTGAACCCGGTGACGGCGATTGACGCGCCCTCGCGGGAGGTCATCCGGCGCATGACGGGAGACCTGATCACTGTTAACCGGCGTACACAACGGCCGGAACCGAATCTGGCGGAATCGTGGACGGTCTCGAAGGACGGCCGCCATTACCTTCTGCAATTACGGCAGGGACTTCGCTTTTCGGACGGACACCCTTGTGACGCCGACGATGTGGTCTTCACCTTTCAGGTATATCTTGACGAAGCTACGCATTCGCCGCAACGCGATTTGCTGATGACCGGCGGCAAACCGATGCAAGTCCGCAAACTGGCATCGCATTCGGTGGCGTTCGATCTGGCCGAGCCGTACTCGGCTCCCGGACGGCTTTTTGACAGCCTCGCGATTCTTCCGCGTCATCTACTGGAAGCCGAGTATCGCAAGGGCAGGATTTCGGCGGCGTGGCCATTGCAATCGGCGCCCGAACGGATCGCGGGACTGGGTCCATTTCGCCTGAAGCGCTACTTGCCCGGCGAATCAATCGTGCTTGAGCGCAACCCTTTCTATTGGAAGACCGATGGAAAGGGCGTGCATCTGCCATACCTCGATGAGATCGACTTTCTTTTCGCCGGGTCGGAGGAAAATCAGATGCTGCGGTTTCTGGCGGGGGAATCCGACGTTCTGAATCGCGTGAGCGCGAAAAACTTCAAAGCTCTCCAGACGGAACAGACAAGGGCCGCGAGCCGGCTGGAAGACTTGGGGCCCGGCCTCGATTACGATTTTCTGGTTTTCAATATGAGTGCGAGCTCGGGCCGGCCGTGGTTTCGGATGCGCGAATTCCGACAGGCGGTTTCGCTGTCCATCGACCGTGAGGCCATCGCGCGCCTCGTCTACGACGGCAGAGCGGTGCCGCTGTGGACGCACGTGACGCCCGGCAACAAGCTGTGGGTTAACACTGCGCTCCCGCGTCCGGCGCGCTCCGTCGCCGCAGCCCGGGGAAAGCTGGCGGCTGCCGGGTTTTCCTGGGATCGCGAAGGAGCTTTGCACGACCCCGCCGGCCAGCGGGTCGCGTTTTCCATCGTGACCAGCGCGAGCAATCAGGAGCGCACACAAATGGCCACCCAGCTTCAGGACGACCTGAAACAGCTCGGCATGAACGTGCAGATTGCCCCTCTCGAGTTCCGCGCGATGGTTGACCGCGTGATGAACAAGCGCCAGTTCGACGCGGCAGTGATGGGCTTGGGCGGCGGCGACGGAGATCCGAACTCGGAAATGAACCTGTGGCTGTCGAGCGGCGCGACTCATCTTTGGGATCCGAATCAGAAGACACCGGCGACACCTTGGGAGGCGGAGGTCGACGGGCTCATGCGGCGGCAATTGACGGCGATGGATTACGAAACGCGGAGGAAGCTCTACGACCGCTTGCAGCAGTTGGAGGCGGAAAACCTGCCCTTCATTTGCCTGGCAAGCCCTAACGTGCTGGTCGCCGCCAAGAGCACGCTCGGAAATTTCGATCCCGTGAACGTGGACCATTACACCCTTTGGAACGTGGAAAAGCTTTATTGGTTGCCCGCGCATTCCGGCGGGAGCCGATGAATCCGGAGGCTGAGAGCGACGAAGCGCTGATCGCTGCGTGCCTGCGGGGCGACCAGGCGGCCTGGGCTACGCTGGTCAACAAGTACAATAAGCTCGTCTACTCGGTCCCGCTGAAATTCCGCATGACGCCGGACGATGCGGCGGACATCTTTCAAGCGGTCTGGATAGACCTGTTTGCCGATCTGGGGAATCTGCGCAATGCCGGCGCGCTGCGTTCCTGGCTCGCCACCGTGGCTTTGCACAAATGCTACCAGTGGAAGCGTCGGCAGATTCGGAACGGCGAGTCCTCGCTGGACGAATCCGATGCTGCATTCACCGACCCATCGCCCTCTTTCGCCAGGTTTCAGGAGGAAACCGAGAGAGAACAGATTCTGCGGGACGCGATTGCCCGGCTACCGGACCGGTGCAGGACCATGGTCCGCCTTTTATTTTTCGAGCAACCGCCTTTGCCCTACGCTGAGGTAGCGGCCCGGCTCGGCTTGGCGGAAGGCTCGATCGGATTCATCCGGGGGCGATGCCTGAAAAAGTTGCGGCAGACGCTGGAAAGCATGGCGTTCTGACATGACGCCCGAAACCATTGCTCTTCTTGAATTGCATGACGAGCTGGTGCGCTCGATCTATGTGGATCTGGAGCACGCCGAGGAGCTGTGCGCAAAGGTGGAGCGCAAGGCAGCGGAACTGCGCGACGACCATTCGCGCGCTGTGTTCTTGCGCTGCCAGGGCCACATCCATTTCGCGCGGGGACGGCACCCGGACGCAGTATCGAGCTACTACATGGTGCTGGATCTCCTAACGGAGCCTGATCGCGACATCGAGATCGCCCGGACGCTGACCAGCGTGTTGCAGCCCCTGATCTATCTGAGCCGCTACGACGAGGCGTACTCCGCCGCGGCTCGCGCGAAGGTCATTTTCGCGCGCCACGGGGATCGCCTCCGGCTGGCCCGGCTCGGCAGCAACATCGGCAACATTCTCTATCGCCAGGACCGCTATTCCGAAGCGCTCCAGCAGTATGAGGATGCCTGCGCGGAGTTGCGAGAGGTCGGCGAAGCGAAAGATGTGGCGGCCGTATTGAGCAATAGCGCCGTGTGTTGCATCAGCCTGAGCCGCTTTGGCAAGGCGCTCGAATACTATCGTGAGGCGCGGTCGTTCTCGGAGCGTAACGGCTTGCTGCCGCTGGCGGCTGCCGCTGATTACAACATCGCTTACCTCCACTATCTGCGCGGCGAATATGTCCAGGCGATCGCGCTGTATGGGACGTGCCGCGCCCACTGTGAGACGGTGGCGGACTTCTATCACGCGGCACTCTGCGATTTGGACGAAGGCGAAATGTACCTGGAGCTCAATCTGACACGGGAATCGGCGGAGCTTCTGCGCCGCGCTGCCGCGGGATTCGAGCAATTAAAGATGCCCTACGAGCAAGCAAAAGCGCTGGCCGGTTTCGGCATCGCCGAGGGCCGTATGGGCAACACGGCGAGTGCTTTCCGCGCTTCACGGGAAGCTCGGGATATATTTTTGCGCGAAAACAATGCCGTGTGGCCCGCGCTGATAGACTTGCATCACGCGGAGTTGTACCACCGCACGGGGCGCGGAACGCGCGCGTTATCGCTGTGCGCCAAGGCACAAGCGGCGCTCGCAGCTTCGGGCCTCTACGGCAAAGCGGCGCTGTGCGACCTGCTGGGTGCACAGCTTCACTTGCAGGCCGGCAATCCGATGCAGGCGCGTATCCTCTGCTTGCGCGCGCTGGAGCACTCGTTGCATCACGATTCTCCGGCGTTGCGCATCCACACCCAGCTACTGCTGGGACAGATCGAAGAAGCGTCGGGGTCTCGCATGAGCGCTTGGGAAGCATGGCAAAAGGCTCGCGCGGAGATGGAAAGCGTCTGGGGTCTGTTGCGCAGCGAGGGACTGAGAATTTCGTTTCTCACGGACAAGCTGTCGGTCTACGAGAACCTGGTGGCCATCTGTCTCGAGCAGGAGCGCGGTTTGGAAGAAGCGTTCCTGTATATGCAACAGGCGAAATCGCGCAGTATGGCCGATCTGGTTGCGTCGCAGGCCCCCGACTGGCCCGGCGTTCCCCCGCGCATTGAAGACCAGATGGAGGAGATGCTGCGCGAAGCGAATGCCGCGCACCGGCAAAGCGAGTCGGCCGAGTTATCCGGAAAACCCTCGCGGAGCTCCGCCGCCCACAATATGGAATCGAGTCTGCTGCGGATGATCTCCGAATCCGGCTCGCTCGATATGGCGGGCGCCGAAGCTCCACGGGTCGATCAGATTCGCTCGACGATTCCGGAGGATGCCGCGCTGCTCGAATACTATCAGGTGCGCGGGCAGATATACGTTGCGGTGATCGGTCGCAAGACGCTGCGCATCGCGCCGCTTGCCGGGGCCGCTTTGGTGCGCCAGCGGATGCGTATGCTGCAATTTCAGATTTCCAAATTGCGGCTGGGGGCGGCATATGTGGATGATTTTGGCGAGGTTATGCGGCTCGCCGCCGAGAGGCACCTGCGGGAACTGTACGAGGCGCTCATCGCTCCCATTCGCCCGTTCCTCCGAGGGCGTCATCTGATCGTGGCCCCGCACGATTTTCTGCACCACCTGCCGTTTCACGCGCTTCACGATGGCAAACAATTCCTATGCGAGCTGTATTCGATCTCCTATACGCCCAGCGCCAGCGTGTTCGCACTGTGCCGGAGGCGACGAAGCGCATTTCGCGAGGAGTCGCTGGTGTTCGGAATCCCGGATGACCGTTCGCCCCATATCGAAGCGGAGGCCGTCGCGGTCGCGAGCCTGCTGCCCTCGGCCAGGCTGCTCACCGGAAAGGAAGCGACGCTCGACGCTTTGCGCCGTTTGGGCCCGGGCAGCCGCTACATTCACATCGCGACGCACGGCCTGTTCCGGCGCGACAATCCTATGTTCTCGTCCGTGCGGCTGGGAGACGGCGACCTGAGCGTCTTCGACCTCTACAAAACGCCGCTCCCGGCGGAGTTGATTGCTCTGAGCGGCTGCGGGACCGGGCTCAACGTAATCGTGGGCGGCGACGAACTGCTGGGGATGATGCGCGGGCTGTTGCGCGGAGGCGCGCAAAGTCTGTTGGTGAGCCTTTGGGACGTGAACGATCGCAGCACCGGGGAACTGATGGCGGCCTTCTACGGCCATTTGCGGGGCGGCAGCGGTAAAGCGCTTGCCCTGCAAGCGGCAATGGCGGAGTTGCGCGAGCGGTACCCGCACCCGTATTACTGGGCTCCCTTCGCGCTGGTGGGAGATTACGATAAATAAATTCGTGCCGGCTATATTTTTGCCAATGGAACCGTACCCTGAATTCAGTGACGCATGGAAACCCATAGATGCCTCACCTGAATCCTGAGCAGTGGGTGGATTTCGCCCTCAACCTCACGACGCCAGCGGACCGCGCCGCCTTGCAACGGCACCTTGACGGTTGCGAAAGCTGCCGGGCGGCTGTGGAAGTGTTCCGCCGGGCCGCTGCCGCCGGTGCGGCACAAGCGAACCTCGAGGTACCCAGCGCCGCCGTTGAGTTGGCCCTGAGCATCTTTCCGGCCCGCCCCGAGCCTGAGTTTTCCTGGCGATCCCTGCGGCGATTGACCGCGCGTCTGGTGTACAACAGCCTGACTGACCCGCTGCCGGACGGGGTGCGCGAAATCCGCACGGCCGGCCCGCAGCTGATGTATCAGTCGGGGGACTACTTTATCGATCTGCGGCTGGACGCCGAACATTCTAGCGCCGGCGTACTCCTGATCGGACAAATTCTACGTCGGGGTTCCCTGGAGAGCGGCCTGGGGAGCGTGCCCGTCTTACTGTTTTCTGGAAAAAAAGAGATGATGCGCACCGAGAGCGACGAGTTTGGCGAATTCTGTTTGCAGTACACCCCCAAACGCGGTACGCGTCTCTGCGTGCCCTTATCTGCTTCGGGCGGCCGAATAGAGATTTCTTTAAACCCGTTCCTGGCGGCTAAAAATGCTTAACGTGCAAAAGTTTCGATTGTATTTCGCGATCGTGGTCGTTGCGGTCCACGCGGCGGCTCAGCAGCGGTTCATCCTGCGGACGGCGCCGGGTGTTAACGCCGGGCAGCTGGCGGCGAACTATGGCGCCACTGTCGTAGAGGGTTTAAACGAGGGCGGAGGCTACCTTGTTTCCGCGCCGTCCCAGGTTCTGCCCGGGCAGTACATCGCAAAAGTGCAGAAGGACTCCGGGGTGGTCGGATTCGAAGTCGACTCGCAAGTGGAATCGCCTGAATCGGCTTCGAATTCCGCCACGGGGGCTTCTATCGGAGCGTTGCAAGGCTCGGCTCTGAATCGTTCTCCGATGCAGTACTTCGGATCGGTAGTGCGCGCCGGCTACGTTCAACAGGTACCGGCGGTTCTTTTGCGGTTAGCGCAGACTCAGCGTTCTTTCGGTACCGGCTCGCAAATCGTTGCCGTGATCGATTCCGGGATCGACCCGAACCATCCCGTACTGAAGCAGGTCCTTACGCCCGGCTACGACTTCATTCATAACCTGGCCGGTACGGGAAGCGAGATGGGAGATCTCACCCAATCGACGGTCGCGATTCTGGACCAGGACAAACTGGCGCAGGTCAACGCCGTGGAGCAACCGGTCCTTTTGAACCAGTCGACTGTCGCAATTCTGGATCAGTCGGGGGCGGCGCTTGCCAGCGGCGGCAAGATCCCGTCCGACTTCGGCCACGGCACGATGGTCTCGGGCTTAATTCACCTGGTTGCGCCCACCGCGCGCATCATGCCGCTAAAGGCGTTCAACGCGAACGGTAAGGGCCAGCTTTCCGACGTGATCCGGGCGATTTATTATGCGGTGGATAACCACGCTTCGGTGATCAATATGAGTTTCAGCCTGCAGAATCAATCATCCGAACTGGCTCGCGCAGTGCAATACGCAACAAGCCACCGAGTGATCTGCGTAGCTGCCGGCGGGAATTCCGGCGGCCAGATTACCGTGTACCCTGCTGGGCTGCCGCAGGTGATCGGGATCGGCTCGACCAACGACTCCGATCATCGCAGCGGTTTCAGCAACTTTGGAGTTTCCAGTGTGCGGATCGCCGCTCCGGGGGAGGCGTTGTTGACCACGTATCCGGGTAACCATTATGCGGCCGTGTGGGGCACTTCTTTCAGCACCGCACTGGTATCTGGCGCTGTGATGTTGATATCCCAGGTATTGCCAAACGCGCCCGGGGAAAACATCGCCGATGCGCTTGGCCACGGACAGCCACTCCAAAATCAAGATGTAGGCGACGCGCGGCTGGACGTGTACGCGAGCATGCTGTATTTGCTAGCGAATCAGTAAACCGCGATTCGGTACCCACGTTCTCCCCCAGCTAGAACTAGACGACCCGGAAAATCGCCCGATAGGGTCGAGAAGCACGAACCTGACCAGCAACACGACCATTGCGAGCTCCGCCAATTCCCGCCAGCTTCTGAACGCAAATAATGTTCAGCAGGCCGAACCGCGGTCCGGACCGTATTCTGATTGTGTCGCAAGCCAGAAACGCGTCGCCGCCTGCCCGCGGCAGATGCAGTTGGATCCAGCTGGCGTTCTGGTCTTCGGCACTCGACAGTCAAGATGCCAGGCTGGCGCGCAGCCTTGCCGGATCGAGCGGGCGAAGCCGGATGGTATCGAAAGGCTCAGGTCAATGGTACGTGCGTCGCCCTCGACGATCATTACTTGCAATACTTCTCGCAGCGATCGCAACGCCTCCATGTCCTCAGGCGAGAAAGCCCAAAGCGTATAGCGATTGTCGATTTTAACTGGCGACCTCAACAGCAGTTCTGGCATACCTCCCGGCGCGCGGCCCAGTAGCGACAATTGAAACCCAATCTGATCGCCGCGAAGAGTTGGTATCTGGATCGGATGGTTCCAATACCCCCGAGCCATTCGAACGTCTGGTCCTTGGTGCTTGAACGAGCGCCAAATCTGCAAGACTCTTGCGGCTTCGGTGCCGCGCGTCCAGTTGCCGCCTTTGCAGAGATTGTTTACCTTCGGCCGGCTCACGGCCACATTCCAGATGCAAAGCTTACATTCGTCGTCGGAAAGACCCTCGGTGCCTATTTCAATGGCCACGTGCGGGAATGGTGCTCCGCGGCCATTCAGTAGCTGAGCAGCGAGAATGGGAATGTTCTCCCACGGGCTGTTTGAATGGAGTAGATAGAGATGCACGTAATCGCCAAGCCCCAACGCGGCATCCGTTTGTGAACTGGTCTTACGAACCGCCGCATTCGTTCGGTGAAGCCGGTGAGGCAACGTCGAGTTTGCCAGAAATGCTCGATCTTCTAGGATTCCTCCAAGCGCATGGAGTGGCAACACGTGAACAGCTCGCGGAAATGTTGCCGAGAACGATGCCATGTCGTGCGTGAAAGGACTGACTCACGTTTCAGTGTGAGCCTCTGAGCATTGTATTGTGTTTGCGGTGCGCGAACATATTGTCCGGCGGACAGGCCCAGTAGCCGCCATCGAATCCGGCGAACTCGCGGCAACTGGAGAACGTGACGTTGACGATAAGTGGGCCGGGCATCGACTTTCCCCTGCCGTAGGCGGGCGCGGCGTTCGTGTTTTGCACATTTCCACAAACAGACGGCTGCCTACTACTGGATCTTCGTACAGGAACATATAGGACTATATGCCTGTGGGTCATCAGAACCCTGTCAGCCCTTGGAATCAAGGACTTCCGCAGTGTCCTACTGGGCATGTTACGCGGCGTTACGGCACCACCAATTGACCATGCTGCAGCCGTTTAACTACGTTACTAACCTTGCGTTAAGCTATTGATTCCGCATGCCGGGCGAGTTTTGACGACCGACAGGGAGTAAGTCAGGATCTCTGCCCGTAGCTTCAGATCGGTGTCGGCTGCGGAAGTGCGCCCGACAGGGCCGGCAGCCACTGACGCGTCCCCACCGAGAGTGAATTTGCTGGAGAGGACCTTCTCGGCGGCGCGTTTGCTCATCACGAGCATGACTGCGTCCGTCTCTTCGCCGCCAATCTGAAAACCGAAACTGCCGCCTTCGACTGTCACGCCGGCGGGCGCCGACCAGCCGGTGCCTGAACTCGCACGGCACAGAATATAACCCCGGCCGTACTTACCGCCGAAGATAAAGGCGCCGTTCTTCAAACCCGGAACAATCACGACGCATTGTGACTTTTCCAGAAGTTCCTGGGGAATACCCTTATCGGGCGCGCCCATAATCTCAGTCAGGACTTCATGTGCCGTATTCAGCCGGCTTGCCGAGGTTTCGGCGCCGCACAAAGCTCCCACACTGAGGCAGGCGATTCCAAGTTTCGTTAGTGTCATCGAATTTTCTCCCGGTTGTTCCTGTTGGCTAAGGAGGGAGGATTCGGACGACCTGACTTAGTTCAGATCATCCGAGGGCGAGCGGAATAGCTCAGATATGGATTACATTACCGTTTCAATGCAATCGGCGTTCCGATTACGGTTCCGATGATTTCACCGGATATTACAAGTTCGACGCGGCGGTTCAGCTGGCGCCCGGCTGCGGTGTCGTTCGAGGCTACGGGTTGTAACTTTCCGAAGCCCTTCGAGCTCACCGAAGCTCGGGCGATTCCCGCCGTCGTCAAGTAATCGCGAACCGACTCGCCGCGCTGCTCGGAGAGGTGCTGATTGTATTCGTCGGTGCCGACGCTGTCCGTATAGCCCTCCACGTCCAAGTTGAGAGTTGAATGGCCGAGAATGATGCCGGCTACCCTGGCAAGCTTTTCCCGTGCGGCGGGCCGCAGCGAATATTTGCCTGTGTCAAAGAGAACGTCCGAGAGATTGACGATCAAGCCGCGCGCGGTGTCGCGTGTTTCCAGGACCAAGTTGAACTGCTGGAACAACCGGGCTCGCAAGGCCGTCTTTTCGGCTTCCGCTTTCAAGCGTAGCTGGTCCGCCGCCTGAGTGGCAAGGTTGGCCTTTTCGGTCTCGGCCTGAGCGGCCTGTTGGCCTGCTACGGCTGCCAAGCGCGCGGCCTCCGCTTCGGCTTTCTCCTTGCCGGCGCGATCGGTATCGGCGCGGGCGGATGCAATCAGGGCGTCGGCCGAGAGCTTCGCGCGGTCGGCTTCGCTTTGAGCTTTGGCGCGTTGCTGCTCCGCTTCACGGGTGACCCGGTCAGTTTCCGATTTCGCATCGGCGCTCGCGGTCACGGCGCGGGCTTCACGGCCTGCCGCCTCGGCACGTTCGGCAGCGAGGCGTTCTTCGGCGATTTTCTTGATCGTGATAATGCGGGCATCTTCCGCCATCTGGACGGACTCGCGCGCCACGGTGCCAATCGGCTTCTTGCCGGATTTACCCTTCAAATAGCCTTCCGCGTTTTCCAGTCCCTGCGTAGCTTTCAGATAGGTATCGGCAGCATAACGGTCGGCTCCGGTCCATCGGGCGATCCGGACGGCATTGCGGGCCTCGTGCAGTTCCAGAGGAACTTTACTATCCAATCGTATGGGCTTGATCTCGGCCGGGTTTACATTCAGCGTGTATTGGCCTCTCTGAAGCAGCTCGTACTTCGCATCGATCTCTTCAATCGTGCCCGTAGTACCCTGCTGCACAAAGTTTTCCATCACGACCACATCACTCGGCTGAGTAACGGCAAAGTAGGGCTCGGCGGTCACAATCAAACCGAACGACTGCAACTCGGTGGTTGCATCCAACTTACTGTTTTCGCCGTTGAGAAGGACTTCGCCGACGTTGGTCGCGCGGCCTTCGGGAGTGACGGCCCACATCACGTAAGTGAGATATTCGGGACCATATTGGGTGGCCGGTTGCAACTTTTGCATGCGGGAATCGATTTTAATGACGCCCTGCCTGCTCTCCACTTTGGCCTCGCCCCGAGCGGCGGGCATCAGCGCCGTTCCACGGAAACCAATCATTGTTGAACCGCTGCGATGGTTGTAATTGATCGCCTTCGTGGTGCGCGCAACCACCGTTACCCGATAGATCGGAACCGAGGGGCCATCCGCGACGGCCTGCTGAACCGGGTTAGGCGCCTGCGTGGGCTGAGCGCACAGAAGGCCACATGCCGTAAGGAATACGCTGATAATTTTCATTTTTGTCATTTCGTCTTTTCCGCCGCTGAGCCCGCTTTAACGGGTGGAAGCGGCCGGCGTTGTCTAAGAGGAGGGATTCAGACGGGGTGACTTAGTTCAAGTCGCCTGAAAGCGGGACAGAGTGCCCGGCCTGTTAACCAGTGTCAGTTAAGTAAGACGTGGTTGTCAAGCCATATAATGTTGTAGTATTAATTAACCGGAGTTAAGTTCAGAATCTAAGGAGGCAGCATGGACGTTTCGTTAGTGATCAGGCGCCGCCTCAAAGATTTGGGGCTGGAGCAAAGAGGGCTCGCGGCTGCGGCGCAGGTCACTGAATCCTATGTTTCGCAGCTGCTGGGGAGGAAGAAAGCTCCTCCGGCACCCAGGCGCACAGACATCTACGACAAGATGGAAGTGTTCCTACGGCTTCCGCGCGGGGAGCTGGCGAGACTGGCTGAGGTTCAGCGCAAAGAAGAGTTGAAAAAGAAAATAGGGGACAACCCGCCTGTGCCCCTGTTCCAGGAATTTCGGGCGTTGATCCTGCGGAAGTGCGTGCCGGAAAGCCGCGCAAGAGTTCGCGCCATTGTGGAAAGCGAACCCTTCGGTGCATTGGAGCGGTTGGTGACGCAGAAGCTGCTCGACGTGGCAAAAGGCGTCGCCAAAGAGGAGGTGGGCAGCGAGAAGTGGGTACGCCTGGTGGCCCGGCTCGGCAAGCGCAGTTATGAACAAATGCGAGCGGTGATCCTTAAGCTGCTCGATACGGATGTATTCAGTGTCTCTGTCGATGCCTGTATTCCGTTCCTGGAGCCACTCGTTACATCCTGGAACATCGATCTGGAGACTTTCGGCATGGAAATTGTCCTGAATCGCAAGATCGCTCCGGACCGTCTCAAGCGATTCGAATTTGTTGAAAGAGAACCTGAAGAGCACGCCGCAGCAGAACCAGGTTTGCAGGAGTTCCTCAGGGATAAGTCGTTGAGTGGGGACGCCACCGAAGAGGAGATCGAGTTTCTGAAGATGCTGAAGTTCAAAGGAAGGCGGCCTGTTCCGATCTACTACTACCGGGAGCTGCAAAACCTCAGGGATCCCGTTCATTTTCGCGATTCAGCGCAATCGAAAGAAACGCGTTGATCCGGAAGCCAACGCCTTTCAAGTATTGTGGAGTATGTCTTTGGGGCTGCCCGCGGCGGGGACGCGTTGAGAGCCGGCATGAAAGGAAAGCCTCGTGAAAGAGAATTCCAAGGTTCGCAAGATCGCCTTTGTCGGCGATCACTTGCCGCGCAAGTGCGGCATCGCCACATTCACGTCCGACCTGCTCGCGGCCGTGGCAACCGCGTATCCGCAAAGCCAGTGTCTGTCCGTTTCGGTCAATGACATCAGGGGAGGCTACGCGTATCCGGAAGTCGTTCGCTTCGAGATCGAGGAGCAGGACTTGCCGTCTTATTTGCGCGCCGCGGATTTTCTCAATATCAGCAACGTGGACATCGTGTGCCTGCAGCACGAGTTCGGCATATTCGGCGGGCCGGTGGGTGGTCACATTCTGGCGCTTCTGCGCGAGTTGAGAATGCCAGTTGTCACAACGTTTCATACCGTCCTGCGCGAGCCGAAAACCGATCAGCGGCGCGTCATGCAGGAGCTGATCTCGCTCTCGACCCGGCTGGTTGTGATGGCCGAGCGCGGGCGGCAGATGCTGCAGGACATTTACCACGCGCCCCCGGCGAGGATCGATCTAATTCCGCATGGCATTCCCGACGTGGGGTTCGTGGATCCGACTTATTTCAAAGACCAGTTCGGGGTGGAAGGCAGGATAGTGCTGCTCACGTTCGGGCTGCTCTCACCGAACAAGGGGATCGAATATGTACTCAACGCGCTGCCGCAAATTCTAGCGGAGTTTCCCAACGTTGTTTACATTGTCCTCGGCGCGACCCATCCCAACGAATTGCGCGAGCATGGCGAAGCCTACCGGCTCAGCCTCGAGATTCTTGCGAAAAAGAACAAGGTAGAGAAGAACGTCATCTTCTACAACCAGTTCGTAGACCTTGAGAATCTGAAGGAGTTCATCGGCGCCGCGGACCTTTACATCACTCCTTATCTCAATGAAGCGCAGATCACATCAGGCACCCTGGCGTATACGTTTGGAGCGGGCAAAGCCGTGGTCTCCACACCGTACTGGCACGCCGCGGAATTGTTGGCCGAAGACCGTGGTGTGTTGGTGCCGTTTGCCGATGCCCCGGCCATCGCGCGCGAGGTGATTGGTTTGTTAGGCGACGACAACCGACGGCACGCCATTCGCAAGAACGCCTACAGGATGGGCCGTGAGATGGTCTGGAGCAACGCCGCCCAGCTCTATATGCGATCGTTCGAGTTATCGCGGCTGGAAGGGGCGCCGCTGTCCCGGAAATCTCTAGCCACAAAAACACTCGACCAAAAGCCGCGTGAGCTACCGGAGCTGAAGTTAAGCCATCTTTCCCGGATGACCGATTCAACCGGAGTTTTCCAACACGCCGTTTTCAGCGTTCCGAACTTTTCCGAAGGTTATTGCACTGACGACAATGCGCGAGCATTCGTGCTATCGGTGCTGCTGGGTGAATTGAAAGAAGACCCCGAACGCGTGCGTACACTGGCTACCACATGCGCGGCTTTTCTCCATCACGCGTTCGATCTCAAAACACACCGCGCGCACAATTTCATGAGTTTTGACCGTCGCTGGCTCGACGTACAGGGGTCAGAGGACTGCCAGGGGCGCGCGCTCTGGGCGCTGGGCGTTGGCGTGGGGCGTTCACCATTCCGGAGCTTCCAGATGATGGCTGGTCAACTCTTCTCCCAGGGGTTGCCGACCATGACGGAGTTCAGTTCGCCGCGGGCGTGGGCGTTCGGCCTGATCGGCATCCACGAGTACCTGCGCCGGCTGAGCGGCGACAGCATGGTGAACCAAATTCGCGAGACACTCACTTCCCGGCTGATGGATCTCTTCGAGAGGAGCGCCCGGCCGGACTGGTGCTGGTTTGAAGGAAGCCTTTCGTATGACAACGCGAAGCTTTCGCACGCTTTGATTCTGAGCGGACGGGCCACCGGCCAACAGGCCGTGTTTGAACGAGGCCTCGAGACCCTGCGCTGGCTGACGGACCTGCAAATTTCCGAGAAGGGTTACTTTCGGCCTATTGGCACCAACGGCTTTTACACACGCGGCGGCACGCGCGCCAACTTCGATCAGCAGCCGATTGAGGCGCAGGCAACGGTATCAGCCTGTCTGGAAGCCTACCGCGCCACGTCCGACCTCTGGTGGTACGAACAGGCGCAGCGCGCCTTCGACTGGTTCATCGGCTGGAACGATCTGGGCGTGGAACTTTACTCTCCCCAGACGGGAGGCTGCCGCGACGGGTTGCACGTGGATCGGGTGAATGGGAACCAGGGAGCGGAATCTACCCTGGCCTTCCTCCTTTCGCTTGCGGAGATGCGCCTGGCGCAGAATATGCTGACGAGCTTCAAGCAGCCGATTGCGGTGGACGAGTAATCGTTTCTCCGTGTGTCCGTTTGCCGTTGAAAAAACCATTTCATGCCAGTTCACCTCAAACGCACAAGCACGATTCTGAAGCCGGACCAGTCACGCGTTCTTCTGCGACCGTTCAGTCCGGGAGATTCTCAACGGGTCGGAAGAATTATTTCGAGGATCATGTCGCTCCCGGAAGAGCAGGTTGGCCCTCTCCTGGAGGAAGTCTACACTGAATTCTCCCAGCGACACCGGCACATCTGCCAACTCTTTCTGGAACGCTTCGAACAGATCCGCGGTCTGGCGCCGGCGCAGGAGGAAATCTCCGAACAAAGACGGCTGTTGATCGGCTCTTATTTCCTCGCCGAATATTCTTTGGAATCCGCTGCGCTGTTCAATCCCTCCATCGTTCCGCACCCGGACCAAACGGACGTTCCTGCCGGCGCACTGCGGTTTGTTCTCAGCTTGCGCGCCACCGGAGAAGGACACATTTCTTCGATCACCTTTCGAACCGGTACAATCCATACGGATCATCGAATCGAGGTAGCAGACTCCGCCGGCTTCCTCACGGAGCCGCGTCAAATTCCAAATCCGGTCTATGAAAAAGCCTTGTTCGCGCGGAAGCTCGCCGAAGTAGGATTGAGGGGCGAATTCACCGGGCGGGTCATGAACCAACTCGGCGAATCGTTCACATTGGAAGAACTTCGCGGCAGTCTGGACGCCGAGGGGAAGCAGTTCGGGCCGCCGGAAGGAATGGCTCACGACGATCAAAACGCCGCGCAAGGGATGTGGATGCTCGCCCGGTCTAATTATGAAGTTCAGTTCCAGCCCGAACAGCAACTCTCCGAACGAATCATTTTCCCGGCCACGCCCTCGCAACGCAATGGCATCGAAGACGCCCGCTTCGTCTGTTTTCAGAAAGACGATGGCACTCGCATCTACTACGCCACCTTTACCGCTTTCGATGGCAGGGTGATCATGCCGGAGCTGGTGGAGACTTCCGACTTCCTCCGCTTTCGCTTCATCACATTGAACGGTCCGGCCGCGGAAAACAAGGGCATGGCCATCTTCCCCCGCAAAATCAACGGCCTCTATGCCATGCTTTCGCGCCAGGATAACGAGAATATCTACCTTATGTTTTCCGAGAATGTCCACTTCTGGAATCAACGCACGGCGATCCTAAAACCTGTTTTCCCGTGGGAACTGGTCCAGCTGGGAAACTGCGGATCACCTATCGAGACCGATGCGGGATGGCTGGTCCTCAGCCACGGCGTCGGCCCTCTGCGAAAGTATTGCATCGGCGCGTTCCTACTCGATCGCGACGATCCCTCTCAAGTGATCGGCCGCCTCCGTGAACCGCTGCTCAAACCCAATGAGAACGAGCGCGAAGGCTACGTGCCCAACGTCGTTTATTCGTGTGGCGCTCTCGTCCACAACGGCGAGCTGATCATTCCCTACGCTCTGGCCGACCATGCCACCACTTTCGCTACCGTCCCTCTCAAGGAAGTACTGGCGGCTATGTGTTAGAAAATTGAACGCGATGACGGTTCCCGACAAGAGAGTGGCTATCCTGTCGCCGGTAGCCTGGCGAACGCCTCCCCGGCATTACGGGGCGTGGGAGACGGTCGCCAGCAACGTCACCGAAGGACTGGTCTCCCGGGGCTGGGATGTGACACTGTTCGCCACCAGGGATTCTGTGACCCGCGCTCACCTGCATGCCGTGGTGGAGCGGGGGTATGAAGAGGACCCCGCCATCGATCCCAAAGTAGCCGAATATCTTCACATCTCCTACACCAGGCTGGTGAAGACGCCGGTCGGGATGTGGCGGGTAACCCTGAGCTCGGCTGCTACCGGACGGAATTTGCGGGTCCAGGAAACGCTACGCCGTCACTCGCGGGGGCAGTGGGCCGATGGTTGAACGCCGAAGGCTTTGGGCCGCGTCTTCGTACCTCTTCCGCATCGGCAAATACGGGATTCGAGCCCCTTCACCGCGCGGTCAACTTCGCTACAACATTCACCAATTCCTCTGCAACCGGCGGGTTCGGTCGCAGCCTCCCCGAGGATTTCGCGGATTCCCGGACGAGATCGTACACTCGTTCGGCGAAAGGTGATCTGGGATAATCCGACGGATCGTTGGCAGTCATCACAACGAAACTTCTCAAATCCCGGATGAGGGCAATTCGCTGACCGGCTCCTCCCCAGGCCTCGGCGACGTGGCGCTCCGGGTACAGCCACCAATAGTAGCCATATGCGACCGGGCCCCCTTTGGTCGCCATCTTGGCGTGGGCGCTAAGCGATCTGTCCACCCATGCGCACGGTCTAGAATGCGGCGACTTTCGAATTGGCCGCCTTGCTACAATCGGGAACGGAAATCGGCTACGCTCGATGTGGGGACTGTTGAATTTGGCCGTCGTGAAGGGCTGACCGCGCGCGGAGCTGCTAATGCTTGCCGAACACTTCTCTGAGCAGCGGCGTGATCTGCGCGGCCGGATTGGTGCGGATCTTCTTTTCCTCTTGGCCGAGCATGTAAAACAAACCATCTAAAGTTTTTCCGACCACATAGTCCGTGATGTCGAAACTCGGGCTGCGTCCAAACGGCAATGAGGGGACGCCGCCCGCGAGTTGCTTATATTGCGTTACGACGCCAGTGTCGGCCATCGCTGACTCCACTGTAGGGCGGAAGGTTGCCCTGAGGTTTTCGGAAGTCTTCGTCTTAAAATATTCCGTGGCTGACGTATCCCCACCGGTCAGGATTTTGCGGGCGTCATCGAATGTCATCTGCATCAGGGCATCCTTAAAAATGCCGCGTGCGGATGGTGCGGCCTTCTCAGCAGCGCGATTCATGCTGAGTTCGAATTCATCAATCTTTGGTCCCATTCCCGCGAGGCGAAGTCCCTTCTCTGCGGTACGGAGTTTTTCAGGCAAGAGAATCTTGATGGCTTCATTCTTGTAGAAACCATCGGTTGTCCCCGTGAAGTCAACCGCGTGGTCGGTTCCTATCTGGAGGGCTTCTTTGAGACCGGAGGCAGTTTTGGCGTCGCTTCGATTGCCGAGACCTCCGATAATCTTGTCGAGTTGGGCATCAGTAGGTGGTGCGAGGGCAAGGGCCAGCAAAGAAAAGATCAATTTATTTGGCATGGCGCGTTAACTATAGCAGTTATGAAGACCGAGAAGACGGGGCAGACGAGGTAGCCGTGCGAACGCGATAAATCCTGAACCCGCGACCACAAGACTTGTAAAACACCTCCCCGACCTTCAAGAAGAACTCATTCCAGTTCAAAGCAGGCGCCACCCACAATAGCTGTGTACACTCCCCAGCAGAGAAGACAGGCCAAGGCCGCGGCCCGAGAATTTCGTCGTAAAGAGAACGGGTTGAAAGTCCCATCACGGGTCACGTCATCCGGTCCCCAAACCACTATCCATCACCGTCAAGACGAAATATTCATCGTCAACCTTTCGCGGAATTTGGGGCAACCGAAACACAATCGTGGCTCCCCGAACGCGGACTCTCACGCGTTCCGGGCCTCCGAACATCGCCGCCCTCAAGCGCGGAAGCGATATCCCTTCGGGTTGCAATTCGTCTACATCAGCCGCCCGATTGGCCGCTAGGTGGGCAATCCCCGCGGATTTCAGGATACGAATGGCCAGTTTATGGCAAAATTCACCGTTGAAGTGGATTTGGTGACGCGGGACCACCGCAGTCACTCCGGAGCCGTTACAAACCCGGACTAAGTCAGTTCTTAGGAAAGTTATAGCGGCCAGTATCGGAGCCGATGTCTTCGGTTAGATGTTCCAGAATGTGATACTTGCCGTGTATATCCCAGAACAAGCCGGTGAACCTGAGCGCGACTGGCATCAGAAATGTCGCCGCCAAGCCAATGATTTCGGACTCCAGCTTCGAGCCGGTAGAACCGCCCACCAAGTTCACTTTGCTATCCAGCACGGAGCGGCAGACTAAACCGCGATCAGCCGGAGGCTGGTCACCATCCCATTTTCCAGCGACGCAGGATAGCGCCATTTCAGTGAGCAATCCCGCTTGGAGCTCCTTCACGAGGTGAGGGTCGCTGGTTTTCACATTCCAACGCCTTGCCGCCTCGATCGCCCTTTTTGCGTCGACATTCGACTCCACGAGCATTACCCACTCGATACTCGCTGCGATTGCGGTGTTTACCGCAAGCTGCTGGTGGGCGAGATTCGAAGCATCATCGCCGCGCGCCGGGACCGGACCAGCACCGTGATACTCGGCTTGCGTCCGCAACGGTGGCCCGGGATTTTCGGGCTCCATACACATGAGCCGCGAATTGTCGTGGTTCATGTGCGTGTGAGTGTTCCGCGCCCCGGAGACGGGTGGATAAATGCCCGATTGCACTTGGAACGGCCACTGGCCGGCATCTTTGTGCTTTTCCCGGAACTCAAACCAGGTGGGCGCTCGAACGCCGCCTGCCGGCAGGCTTATCACTTTGACGCCGGTTTGGTCGAAGGCATTGTGAACCCAATCGGAATGGCTGTAGAAGTCTTGCACGGCATGCAGCGATGCACCCAAAGTGATCAGCGTGAGAGAATTCCGCGTACGATCATCGACTTGAAGCCGGTTGTGGCCGGCAAGTAAAGTCTGTGTGTTTTGAAGCAAGCGGCCAAAAAGATAATCGAAATTGTTATTGGTATGGAAATCGCTGCTCAGGTTATCAAAATGGAGGTAAATGGCCGCGCGACGGATTTGGAGATCGTTCGCTTGATCGAGCGCGGGTAGTTGGGCAGCGCCGGGACTCTTGGATGCGGCTTCGGAAACTGGGCCGAAAAAGTCGGGAGAAAAGTTGCCGAGCTGCATGATCTTCCAGGCGCTTTCTGCGAACCCGAATTGTTCGCCGACGCGCTGGACGCACTGTGCATGCCAGTAAGTATCGAACGCAGCAGCGGGGGAGACAGGCAGAGCAGCGACGGCCAGCAAAGCCGTAAGCCGACGCAGGACAGAGCAGTTGACGGTACATATACCGCGCATTGTGCGTACCGAAATTGCCATGAGTATACACCCGAGGAGCTGTGCGGAGCCACCCCCCAATTAGGACGTGCCTCCGGGTCATATTCCTTCGCACAAAAGGCCAAACTTTACACGAAACGGTGTCCCCTATAACAGCAAAGACCCTCGGGAAGCCGGCGGCGTAGAGTTGCTCGAAGCAGTGTGTCCAGGGAAGGTTGGCCTGGCTCGGCTGGCAAAGTCCCAGTTTTGCTTTGGTGTGCCGTGACATACATTGACACTCTGTGCGGTCTATCCGACGTGAAGAGTTGTGGAACCGCTACAACGAAGCGGTGCGCCATTTTACACAATGCGCAAACGAACTCTCGTCGAATCAGCCGGGGTTCATATCGAAGCTCTTGCGTTGCCAACAAGCGGGAGAACTCTGCGAATCCGCTCGTGTCGCTTGGGAGAACCACTAGCGGGAACATCTCTGTTCCGAATACACCCGCGCCGCTGATATAAGTATGGGTCAAGGACGGTAATTTTTGAGGGCTGATATTGATCAAAATTGCAGCCTCATCTTGATGGCACCAAACAGCAACGAACAAGAATCCAAGAGACGCTGGTTGATTTTCTCCAGGCGGATCTCGACCTATCCTTCACGATGTTGAGAGCCGCCCTTGACACAAAGATCCTCTTTCAGTCCTGAAAACTATTCTCGGTGTCACAGATGAGCTTTCAGAGTGCGTACACATTGAAGGGAGCATATGGAGATTACAGCGAGTATTTTGACTATCAAGTTGCTGAGGTTCTGCGCTGTTCCAGAGCCCACGTACAGAAAGCCCTCGGAGGCAAGATCGCAGGTGTTCCGCAGCTTGCCTACGTGAACATGGGCCGTCGCAACTGGTGCGAAAGGATTGGCTCGAACAGTGGATGGAGGAAGGCAAAACCATTAGTCCGGCTCGAAGATGACATGCGACTCCGCGCTCGAAGGTAAGCGGCCGGTAAGTACCGTCTTCCCGTACATAGTTCAGAGACATCATCCTTGAGGAGGCAGCAGGATTGAGCCTGGGAGGGTTGATGGCAACGGCGCGAAGAATGGAGACTGATCAAGTCAGTGAAGTCCCTGGCCGGCGGAGACACCGGTCGAAGCTGGAACGCAGGCAAATCGTCGAAGAAACGTTGCAGCCGGGAGCTTCGGTGGCGCTCA
>JAOAPQ010000656.1 GCA_025462965.1 Bryobacterales bacterium | reverse complement strand
CGCGGGAAAAGACAGGCCACGAAAGACGATGGCCTGTCCCACGGTTTGACAACTGTCCCGTAAATCTCCCATACTCGATAGGAGTATGGGAGATTGCATCGGAAGGCTTATTCTGGTCGGCGTGCTGACTGCGGTGCCGGCTTACGGCCAAGTGGTTGGCGCGTCGCTGACGGGGACCGTGCGAGATGCCACCGGTACCCCGATTCCGGGCGCTACCGTGACCGTTAAGAACGCCGAAACCGGGGCCGCACGCAAGCTGGTGAGCGACGACTCCGGGCGTTACGCGGCGCCTTCTATCACGATCGGCCCATACCAGGTGATCGCCGAGAAGCAGGGCTTCACCACGCAGGTGAAGACGGGAATTCGGCTCGCCGTCGGTCAGAGCGCGGTCGTCGACCTCACGCTGGCGGTTGGCGAACTGCAACAGGTCGTCAACGTTCAGGAATCCGCCGCGCCCGTCAGCCTGTCTACGCAGCAGACCTCCGGGCTGGTCAATGAGCGCCAGGTCAAGGAACTCCCCCTGAATGGCCGCAGCTACGATGAACTCATTACGCTGAACCCCGCGATTGTCAACTACACCGGCCAACGCGCGGGCGGGATCGGCACTTCGAACTCCGCGGTCGGCAATATGTTTGCCGTCTCGGGCCGCAGGCCACAGGAAAATCTCTTTCTGTTGAACGGAATCGAATACACCGGGAACTCGGAAATCAATCTCACGCCCGGCGGTGCCAGCGGTCAACTGCTCGGGGTCGACGCCGTTCGGGAATTCAATGTCGTCACGGACGCCTATGGCGCGGAGTACGGCAAGCGTCCCGGCGCGCAGATCAGCATCATTACCGCTTCCGGCAGCAACGAGTTGCACGGCAGCATCTATGAGTTCATCCGTAACAACGCGCTGGATGCGCGCAACTTCTTCGATCAGGCATCCGCTCCTCAGTTCCAACGCAACGAGTTCGGCGGCGCCGTTGGGGGGCCCATTAAGAAGGACAAATCCTTCCTCTTCGGGAACTATGAGGGCTTTCGCCAGCATCTCGGGTTGAGCAACGTCACGCTGGTGCCGGACAATAACGCGCGCCAGGGCATCATCGGCGGCGTTAACGTCGGAATCGCGCCGGGAGTTGCGCCGCTGCTTAACCTGTGGCCCGTCGCAAACGGTCCCAACCTCGGCGGCGGCATCGCGGAATCTTTCAACAATCCCTTGCAAACCATTCGCGAGGACTTCGGAACCGCGCGCTTCGACCACACTTTCTCCGACAAAGACACACTCTTTGCCGTCTATACAGTGGACGACAGCGCCGACACGACCCCTACGATCAACCCGCTGAGCAACGTGGTGGAGAGCCTGCGTGAGCAAGTGGTGAGTGTCCAGGAGCAGCACGTGTTTTCGCCCACCCTGCTCAACACGGCGCGGGTCGGATTTTCCCGGGCCGGTTACTTTTTCACCGGACAGACCCCCGTCAGCATTCCGGGCTGGGTGGGCTCGAACCCGATCGGCGCGATCGTGATTGGCGGCAGCACCGCATCGAACGGAGCGTCCCAGATCAGCCAGGCCGGCACCAACGTGGGGGCGAACCTGAACACCGCACGCAACCTGTTCACCTATGACGACCACGTGGGCATTACGCACGGCATCCATCAGATTGAAGCGGGCGTCTGGATTCAGCGCATCCAGGCTAACGACAACCTGGCGCAATACCAGTGGGGCCAGGCCTCCTTCGGCAGCCTCACCGCATTCCTGCAGGGCACGGTCTCCACTTTCACGGTGATCCCGGCGCCCACGGCGCTGGCATGGCGGTCGGTGGAGGGAGCAGGATTCGTGCAGGACGCGATGAAACTCAGGCCCAATCTTACGCTCCGCATCGGGTTCCGCTTCGAATCCACCAATGGCTGGAACGAGGCCCATGGCCGCGCCTCCAACTACTTGTTCGACGCCAACGGCGTCATCGAAACGTCTCCGCATATTGGATCTTCCGCCCTTTCCGTGAACCGCGCAAAATTCCTGCCTGAGCCGCGCGCGGGTCTTGCCTGGGACCCGTTCGGCAAAGGCAAAACAGTGATCCATGCCGGTTTCGGGATCTATCGCGCGCTGCTCGATAACATCGATTACCGCCTGGATGCGAATGCTCCGTTCAACACGACCCAGAGCATCAAGAACATCCAACTTGGGGGGCTTCATATTACTCCGGGTTCGGCTTTGCCGGCAGGCAGTCTGATTTCCCCGAGCGGAATCCAACCGGACCCACATACGCCGACGGCGATCACTTACACCTTTCAGGTGGAACAGCAGATTGCGGCGAGTACGTCACTTACTCTCGGTTACGTCGGCTCCCACGGTTATCACGAAGTGCTCTCGGTGGACGCAAACGAACCCTACCCGACACCCGGCACGCTCACGTACCCGAAGGGCGCGCCGCTTGCGAACCCGAACCTTGCCAACACGACCACATGGTTCACTAATGGCGTCAGCTCTTACAACGCTTTCGAAGTGGACGTGAATCGCCGCTTGAGTCATGGCCTGCAGTTTCGCGGCGTGTATACGTTCTCGAAGAGCCTGGACGATGGCAGCGCGTGGAACACCAACGTTGGCGTGAACGCACCGGGTTTCGTCATGTACCCAGCGAACCCGAAGCTGGACTACGGTCTTTCCACTTACGATGTGCGACACCTCGCGGTGATCAACGCCACTTACGAGATTCCGTTCGGCGCGCATAGCCGCCTGGGCGGATGGTCCATCAGCGGAATTGAATCGCTGCAGTCCGGGTTCCCGTTTACACCGCAGCTCGGATATAACCCTTCCAA
>JAOAPQ010000078.1 GCA_025462965.1 Bryobacterales bacterium | reverse complement strand
GGTCTACGGTACCGCGAGGATCGACGAAGCAGGCCTTGAAGCCGCGAAGCGCAACTTGGAGCAGCGCATGGTTCGGCTCTTCGTTGACGAGCCGATTTCTTTCCGACGGCAGAATGGCGGGGAATATCCGGACAGGCACACTCTCGCCCCGCACATTGCGGCCGGCATTACTGGGATCCCTGCTCACATCGAATCTGACGGAACCCTCGAGACTGTGAAAGATTGAGGCAACGCGGCTATCGCCGCATGTCCCTTCAATCCGCGCGCAAACAAATCACGGGATCGATCTTCGATGCTCTTCTTGCGGGCAGGTAACCCGCGAGCATGGCGATCGCCATCAGAGTGAAACCCGCACCTGCGAATGTGAGCGGGTCGCCGGACGTGATGCCATACAGCAGCCCGTTCACCGAACGGACCAGGCCCCACGAGGCGACGACACCTATCAGCATCCCCAGGCCTGCGAGGACGAGGGTTCGCAGTACGATCAGGCTCTGCAAGCTAAACGGGGACGCCCCGAGCGCCATGCGGATGCCGATTTCCTGGGTTCTGCGATTCACCGAGTAGGAGATCAGACCGTAGATTCCGAGGGAGGCCAGAAGCAGCGCGAATCCTGCGAAACCCGCGAGCAGCATGACTGTAAAGCGCCGCGGCGACACGGCTCTGTCTACCAGTTGGGTCAGCGGGCGCATGCCGCCTCTGGGCAGGTCCGGGGCAATGGGACGCAGGCTCCCCTCCACGGCTGTTGCCAGCGAGCGCAAAGGAAGTGTTGACCGCACGACCAGTTCGCCGCGAGCCAGGGAATCTTCGCACTGCCGCATCGGAATATAGATCTCGTTTCCGGAATCCTTCTCGAGCGCCATGTGGCGCACGTCACTTACAACGCCGACCACCTCTCTTTCCTTGGCGCAATCGCCCAGGATGACCTTACCGATCGGATTCTCTCCCGCCCAGAGAGAGTTCGCCATGGTTTCATTGATGAGGATCACCTGAGGGCTACCCTTAACGTCATATTCGGTCACGTCGCGGCCCCGCTTCAGAGACATGCCCATGGCTTTCAGATAACCATCGGTAATCATGCGCACGAAGGCTGACGGATATTGTCCGGGCAGGTAGGTCTTGCCCTTCGCGCCGGCGCCCCAGGTGCGATTCTTGCCGAGCGGCAGTGAATCCGTCACAGCTGCCGCTAGTACTCCGTTGATGCTTCTGGCGCGGTGCAGTACGTCGTCCAGCCAGGCGATCCTGCGGGCGTCCGTAGAGTACTGGGAGCCAGGGTCGATGCGCATCGCCGCCGCGCTTTGCGGGCGAAAGCCGAGCTGCACGTCCAGGACTTTGACCAGGCTGCGCACCAGCAGGCCCGCCCCTACCAGCAATACGCAGGCGAACGCGATCTCCGAAACAACAAGCAGGCCCCTGAGCCAGGTGTGTTCCTGGCTGCCGCCGGAGCCTCGCTGACCGAGTGAAGCGTTGAGGCGCAAAACCGAGACCTGCCACGCCGGCGCAAGCCCAAGTGTCAGGCCGGTCGCCATGGCGATCAGCACGGTAAAGCCAAGGACGGTGGTATCGACGCGAACGCTGCTCAGGAGCGGAAGATTAAAGGCGGTCAGGTGCGCAATCCCGTACGTGGCGGCAAGGGTCAGCAGTATTCCCAGGAGTGCCCCGCAGCTGGTGAGAACCAGGCTTTCCGTCAGCAGTTGACGGATCATGCGCTGACGGCCGGCGCCGAGAGCGGCGCGAATCGCCATTTCCTTCTGCCTGGCAGCCGTACGCGCCAGCATGAGGCTCGAGAGGTTTGCGCAGACGATCAGCATGACGACCCCCACGGCGCACGCCAGGATCAACAGCGCGGGGCGGATTTTGCCGCTGACGTGTTCCGTCAGGAAGGTCAGCTTCGGACGAAGAGTGTTCCGTCGCGGGTTTTCCTGCGTAATTTGGCCGCCCAGAATGTCTGCCTCGGCCTGCGAGCGAGGCAGGGCGGACCCTGGCTTCAACCGGCCAACGAGCGCGAGGGTATTGCCCCAGCGGTCCGTTTCTTTCGTGAGGGGGAATGGGTAAAAGAGGTCGATTTGCGCTCCCGGAGCGAAAATGGCACCGAAATCGAAGGAGGCGGGCATGACTCCGACGACGGTCACGAGCTCGTCGTCAAGGCGCAAGGTCTTGCCAACGATGTGCGGATCGCGGGCGAAGCGGCGGTCCCAGAAGCCATGGCTCAGCAGGGTGACCTTCGGGCCGTTCCACTGGCATTCGATGGAAGTGAACTGGCGGCCAATCTGAGGCTGCACACCGAGAAGGGGAAAGAACTTTTCCGATACGGGGACAGCGGTCAGCCGTTCGGGGTCGCCCTGTCCAGCCATCCTGACGTCGCCGGGGCTGTAGAAGGCGAAGAAGGCCGCGATATCCTCGAAGGACTTGTTGCGGTCGCGCAGTGCCACCATGGGGACGACCTGCACGGTCCGGCCGGACATGTTGTCTTCGGTGTCGGCCTTGTTGGCTATCCAGACCAGGCTTTCGGGGTTTTTCACCGGCAGCGGTCTGAGGAGGAGTCCGTTGACCACGCTGAACACGGTGGCACTGGCGCCCACGCCCAGACCGATGATCAGAAAAGTGAAAAGTGCAAAGCCGACATCGCGGCGGAGGGTTCGAATGGCGTAACGAAGGTCCTGCAGGATAGAATCCATAAAGCTGAATACCCTGGGGACGCCAAGAAGTTACAGCATTTTTGGGCCGCCGATCAACGCAGATAAACACGGATAGAAGAGAAATGCTTTAATTTGCTTATCTGCGTTAATCGGTGTTTATCGGTGGCTAGGACCGGGGTTGTTTATCCACCCAGTACACCTTTACTTCGCGCTGGCTGGAGATTTTCCAGCGGCCGTGCACCGGGCGCAGGACGAGTTCCTCGCGCGACGAGCCCGTGAAGCGCGTGCGCCCGTGGAAATCCCAGTTTTTGTCGAATGAGACTACCGCCCATTCCGGATTTACACGGTGGAACTTCAGGTTGGAAATTTCGAACCGCTGAACGGTTCCGATGCGGGAGAAGACATTTTGCTCTTCGCGCCTGAGCTGGTCCGCCGGCAGGCTGCGCTGGCCGTAGAACCGGTCCACAAAGGGCGCGTAACAGCCGATCTCCTCATCGAGATTGCGACGGCGTTTGGCGTCAACCCACCGGTTCAGAACGGTTGAAATGTCTTTCTGGACCCGCGAACCGTCGGGCGGAACGGTATTGGTCTCGCCGGACGGATTTTGAGCCGTTTGTTCCTGCGGCTCGGGTTGGGCCGGTTGGGGCGGCGGTTCATTCGCCGGGGCCGCCGCCACGGGGGCGGGAGGCGGCTCAGGCGTACGCACGCTCTGCTGGTGAACCATTCGAATCGGCAGAGCCAGGGCCAGAATACCGGCGACGGCGGCGGCGAGAACTCCTCCGGCGATCACGGGCTCCCGATTGTTCCGGGGAGCAAGGCTTGCGGTGACGGCGCGCGGCTGGCGCGGTAGCTCGTGG
>JAOAPQ010000647.1 GCA_025462965.1 Bryobacterales bacterium | reverse complement strand
GTGAAAGATATCGGCGGGATCAGCCCGGGAGAACAGACCCGGTGGGCGAACCAGGACCCGGCCCTGTCATTCCGCGTCCCGGCGCGCCCGGCTAAATTCCGGATGGATTTCGAGGTGCCAGGCGTGATCCTGGCCACAACGGGAACGCTACAGATACAGTGCTGGATCGCCGATAAGCCAGCGCCCGGACTCACGATCAAGGAGCCCGGAAAGCGGATTTATGAAGCGCCGCTACCCGCGGGTCTCCGACCGGGCGACGTAGCGCACGTCCGGTTCCACGTGGAAAATCCGTATATCGCGAAGGGCGACGGCGCGCGGCTGAGCTTTTTGCTGCGCAGTGCGGGTTTTGTGGCTGAGTAGCACCGAACAAACGCGGCTGTCGCCGCGTGTCCCCCCTACTCTTCCGTGCTGCTCTCGGCCGGGGCTTCGGGCTGCGGCGCGGGAGCCGTCTTCACGATGCGCCGGGTACCGGCGCGCTTGGTCGGCATCTTACGGGTTGCCTTCTTCGGCTCGGGGGTCTCGACCGCATTCCCGACATTCCCGACGTTGTCATCGGCTGCATCGCCCTCGGTGGCGAGGCTCGGCGTGCGGGCCACGGTTTTCCGGGTGGTACGCTTCACGCGAGGCTCGCGGGCGGTGGGCTGGCCCTTCACGACCGGCTGCCGCTCTTCTTCCGGCTCGGCGATGGCGACCGGAATTACCGGCTCGGCAACGGCGGGCGGATGGAACTCGGCGCCGAGGTACACGAGCAGGCCCCTCTCTTCATCCGGCTGAATCCGCACAACGCCCTTATCCTGCGCAAAGTTCAGCATTTCGCTGAATTCCTGGAAACCAAATGTCTTCCAGTCGAAATTCGGCTGCTCTTCCTTCACCCAGCCGAGCAGATCGTCGGACGGGCATCCATCTTCCATTTCCAGGCGATGGTTTTCGAGCACATCGCGAAGCACCGGCAGCGCGCCTTCCGGCTTGACCGTCTTCTCGGTGACGCCCGAATGCTTGCGCTGGATCATGTAGCGGCCTTCGCCGCCGGTTACCGCGACGTAATCCGCCTTGCGCAGCTTCTCCACGAAATCCGTGAAAGAACTGGCGCCATATGCGCGCTCGCTAAAGCTGGAATCGAGCTGCAGCATGGTCGATTTCAGCAGTCCGAGCTGCGGCCGCACCTCTCTGCGCTCCAACACCTGTAACGCCCGCTCCACCAAGGGCATTGCCTGTCCGAGATCGAGCGCCGGCGGACGCCCGCGCTGCTGGCCGCCTCCGCCACTGCCGCCCCGCTGGAAACCGCCGCCGTGTCCCTTATCGTAGTGGGGACGCGAATGCTCGCGCGGCACAAACGCGGGTTTTTCGCCGGCCGGGAGCGCCGCCTGTAAGGGCAACTGCTGCTGCGCGCTGCTTACAGAACTGCGCGGCTGCTCGTCCATGAGCGATTCATAACTGACGAACTCGTGGCAGTTCTTCTGCAGGATGGTGCTGGTGAAGGCGCGACCACCTACCACGAAGACGGTCTTGTCATACTGCTTCAGCTTATTCACCAGCGCGATGAAATCGCTATCGCCGCTGACGATCGCGAACGCGTTGATGTGATCGTGAGTGAATGCCATCTCGAGCGCGTCGAGCGCCAGGTTGATATCGGCGCCGTTCTTGTCGCCGCGGGGCGATGGGTCACGCTGCACCATCTGCACCGCGTGCTCCGAAAGCGCACGGGTATGCGTGTCCTGGCGGCCCCAGTTCGCATACGCGATTTTCGTCACGATCTCGCCCCGTTCTTTCAGGGCCTCGAGAACGGCGGCTACGTCGAACTCGCGTTGCAGCGTCGACTTCACGCCAATCTCGATATTGTCGAAGTCAATAAAGACCGCGATTTTCAATTGCTTATCCATGCAAACCTTACCTTTTCAATTCTTTCTGTGACTCGGCCACGCTCGCGCGAATGAATTGAACAATCCCTTCGAGCGACGCGCCCGGTTGAAACACCGCAGCTACTCCGAGCTGCTTCAAAGATTCCGCATCTTCATCGGGGATAATCCCGCCGACGATGACCCGCACATCCATCATCTCCTTCTCGCGAAGCAACTCCATGAGGCGCGGGACGATGGCATTGTGTGCACCCGAGAGTATCGAGAGGCCGATTACCTGCACATCTTCCTGCAGGGCGGCGTTCACGATCATCTCCGGCGTCTGACGCAAACCAGTATAGATGACTTCCATGCCCGCGTCGCGGAGGGCACGCGCGATGATTTTCGCTCCGCGGTCGTGGCCATCCAGACCGGGCTTGGCGACGAGCACGCGGATGGGCGTCATCTGGAACCTAATTGACTCGCGAACACGTCCGAAATCAGCTCCTGTGCTTCAGTCTGAATTCTTTTCAGATGATCCTCGCCCAGGAAGCTCTCGGCATATATCTTGTACACGTCTTCGGTGCCTGAAGGCCGCGCCGCGAACCATCCATTCCTGGTCACCACTTTTAACCCGCCGATTGGAGCATTGTTCCCCGGGGCCTGTGTCAGCTTGGCTACAATCGGCTCGCCAGCCAGTTCGGTCGCCTTCAGCTGCTCCGGCGAGAGTTTCGCCAGAATCGCTTTTTGGTCCGGAGTGGCAGGCGCATCGATGCGCTGATAAACCGGCGCGCCGAAGCGGGTAGTCAACTCAGTATACAACTCTCCCGGATCGCGTCCCGCACGCGCAGTGATTTCAGCCGCAAGCAGGCCGGGGATGATGCCGTCCTTATCCGTCGTCCAGACCGTGCCGTCCTTGCGCAGGAACGAAGCGCCGGCGCTCTCTTCGCCGCCGAAGCCGAAGGAGCCATCGACCAAGCCATCCACGAACCACTTGAAGCCGACCGGAACTTCCACCAGCTTGCGATTCAGGCTCGCGGCCACGCGGTCGATCATGCTGCTGCTCACCACGGTCTTGCCGACGGCCGCGTCCGCGCGCCAGCCGGGCCGGTTCCGGAACAGGTACGAGATCGCGACCGACAGGTAGTGGTTCGG
>JAOAPQ010000633.1 GCA_025462965.1 Bryobacterales bacterium | reverse complement strand
AGCGCTGAATACAAAGCGTGACCCTTCTCCACGCAATGCCACCACACCAGCGGATGGTCCATGCCCATGGAGGCGCGGCCAGGGCTGTAAGTTTTCTCGTCAACCGTGGCGATGATGTGAAAACCAGGCTTACTTCTGGGGCTTTCCGCAAACGCGTACCATTCTTCCTCACGATGCCATGTCTCAGGCAGATTCTTCGCGATCGGACTCTTTCGATCCTCAATGTGAATGTCTGCCGGCACGATACCGGAATGGATAACAAATTGAGCCCCAACGAGCGTATCGATGTACCATTTCCAATCGGCGAGCGAGGAGTGGCCATGATTGCTGACGGGGTCGCCGCCGGCTCCGTGAATACCCAGGAATGAACCGCCGTTCTCGACCCAGGTTTTGAAGGCCGCTCGCTGCTCCGGCGTCAGCGGATCGCCGCTGGTGTTGTTCCAAACGACAAGCCGGAACTTACTCAGCTGTTCGGGATTCATAACGGCGCCGTTCTCCGTGATGAAGTAGGCCCAGCCGTGCTCCTTCGCGATGACCGCAAGCGCGGCATTCGATGCTTCAATCGCCGGTTCATCGCGATACCCCGAAGTCTTGGAGAAGATCAGAACGCCGCCACTCTTCAGATCGACCGGCAGTTGTGGCGGTTCCTTGTCGAACGACGATGTTTGGACAAAGCCCGCCGCGGCGCCGCCCAACCCATTACGGCCGCGTCCGCGCGCGGGGTTGGACACAGAGCCTGACGCAGAGCTCGGCGCCGTCTGTGAGGGCGCGGGAATTGGCTGGGCAGTCGCCACAGCAGCGGTCAGGATCGCTGCGCCGAATAAAATCGGGAAATACCTCATCGTTACTTACCGTTCATAATGAACCCGAACATGGTGTCTCCCGCCCCCACCACAAGGTACTGCTTCCCGTCCAGTTCATAAGTAATCGGTCCGTTGCTCATCGCGTTGCCTAGGTTCACGTGCCACAACGGTTTGCCGATCGTCGCGTCGAGAGCGATCAGATTGTTCGATGGATCGCAGGCAAATACGAGGTTACCCGCCGTGCTCAGCACGCCCGAACGGATTCCTGAACCCTCCCATTTATGGCTCCAGCGAACCGCGCCGGTCTTGTAATCGATAGCCTGGAGCATGGCCTCCGCCCAGCCGCCCTTGTCGTTTCCGCCCCAACCCTCGGGCTTGTCGTCATCATCGTAGATGTAGTACACGCTAAATCCGCGTGAAGCGTTGATATAGAAAAGTCCCGTCTGCGGACTGAAGCTGGGCGGCGGCCAATTCGCCGCGCCGCCCTGATTTGGTGTGACCAGGGCCCCATCAATCTGCGGTTCCTTTGCCGGATTCGGAATCGGCTGTCCTTTCGAATCGACGCCCTTGGCCCAGTTCGTCTTCACGAATTCCTTCGAAACCAGGTTCTTCCCATTCGTACGGTCCAAAACGAAGAAATAGCCGTTGCGGCTTGCCTGCGCCAGCAGCTTGCGTTTCGCCCCATTCACGTCTCCATCGAACAGGACGGGCGTCTGGACCGCATCCCAGTCGTGTGTGTCGTGCGGCGATGATTGAAAGTGCCATTTCATCTTCCCGGTATCAAGATCGAGGGCGACAATCGACTCGGTATATAGGTTTTCGCCCTGCCTGGCTTTGCCGGCGATCACCGGTTGCGGGTTTCCCGTACCCAGATACAACAGGTTCAACTCCGGATCGTAAGTGCTTGGAACCCATGTCATCCCGCCGCCATGGGCCATCGCTTCGGCGTTCGGCCACGTTTCCGACCCGGGCTCACCGGGCTTCGGCATTACCGACCAATGCCACTGAAGCTCACCCGTCTCCGGATCTCGCGACTCCAGGTACCCGGGTATGTCAAGATCATCGCCGCTGACGCCCACAATTACATGATTCTTCATCACAACAGGCGCTACCGACCCGAAGTACATCTGATCCAGATCGCAAATGGACTTGTGCCATCGCTCCTTGCCGTCGTTCAGATTGAGCGAAACCAGGTTACAATCCGGCGTTTCGAAGTACAGCCATTTGCCATATACACCGACGCCGCGATTGCCTATATGCTCGCCACCCTTCGACTGCCACGAGTACTGCCAGATCTCCCGTCCCGTGCGTGCATCGATGGCCCATACATGGTCCGGGATGGTGAAGTACATGACCCCATCCACGACCACGGGGGTGGCCTTAATCGCGCCACCGAACGCCGCGCCGCCGGAGCCGATCCGATACACCCATCCGAGGCTCAACGCACCCACATTTGACGAGTTGATCTTGGAAAGCGTACTGAATCGCCTCCCGGAATAGTCGCCGTTGTAGGTAGGCCACGAATCCGTGGGCGGCTGAAGGAGTTTCGCGGAGTCGAGAGATTGCGCGATCAAGGTCATCGCAGTCGCAACAACGCATAGGAACTGTTTGAGCATGTTATTTCCTGAACACCTTATTTCAACGTCGCGAGATAAGCGATGACGTCGTGAATATTTTTGTCCGTGTACCGGTCTAACAATTCGTGGTGCGCGGCATATGGGTCATCCTTCACTACCTTGAGCTGAGGCGTCCGTTCATAAGCGTGGTACTCACCTCCGGCGTCGCGCAGAGACACGCTGAAATCGTCGATCTTATCCAGCACGCCCGTTACGGACTTGCCTGATGGCGGCGTGACCGTAACCATCACGGGCCTGGTCCGCGCAACACCGCCTCCCCTTACAAAACCGATCCCGCCGGGAAACAGAAACCGCTGCTGCAAAGTCGGCGGGTCATATTTGGAGCCGATCCCGGCCAGGTCGCGGGTCGGAGAGTGGCACACATTACATTTGCCTGCTCCGGAGAAGTACAACGAACCGGCCTTCGCGTCGCCCGTCATCACGTTAATGACCTTCGAATAAGGGCCGCTGCGTAGCGTGTCTGCAACGCGCTGGTGCAAAAAGTGAGAAAGGTCGCCGACCTCGGTCTCCTTGAGGCTCGCGCTCGGGCGCCCGCTTTGGGTGGGATGCCCCTTTTTTAAAAAGGCGCCGATTGAGTTGCCGTAGCGATCGTGCAATATGACCAGAGACCGCACTAAGTCGGGGGCGTCGTCTTTGCCTCTCGCTTTCTGACCGTGACAGGTTATGCATTCGGCGATGTATACCGTCTTGCCCCGGTCGGCAGCGGCCGTGTCAACCACCTGGACATCGGCCGGGCCGGCTCCCGGCGTTTGCCGCCGAACCGGCAACGCAGGACCCGCGGCGACGGCGGAAGGTCCCGGAGCGTTCGCCTCGACAGGAAGATTCTTTGTCAGGTAGTCGAGAACCTGAGCGAACTCCTGGTCCGTGCCCTTTGCTCCTCGTGCGACCATGCTGGCAATCACCTCACCCCATTGCTGCCTTGTTCTGCCCTTGGCGATCGTGACCTCCGCGCCGTGGCAGGCGCCGCACACCTTCTGCACGACATCCTTTCCCGGCGCGTCCGGAAATTGCGCAGTACCCGTCGACGGCCGTGGGGGTTGGGCGTCAACGAGTGGGGCGCAGGACAAGGCAGCGAGAAGAATAGCCGTGGACTGGACGATACCCGCCGAAACACTCATAAGCAGTCAGATTATATCCCCCCGGGCAAGCGAAGTTTTGCATAGATCCCTCAGTACTTATATAATCTGCCCCAAATGATCAGCCGAAGACAGATGCTTGCAGCAGCGGCCCTGGCGCCGCTCCAACGGGGGATCGCCCAGACACAACCCGCGTTGCGCATGGGAGGCGCACCCACCGCATTCAGTCTGCGCATGCGCGCGGCCCGCCAGGAAGGGAAGACGTTCGATGTCGTCGAGCACTGCCATAGCATCGGTTTAAGTGCCGCCGAAACCTCTCTATCCTCCACGGATGCAGATTTCGTGAAGAGGTTCCGGCACCGTGCCGAAGAATACAACATGCGGGTGGTCCTCAATGCGCCACTGCCGAAATCGCAGGCTGATGTCACCGCGTTCGATGCCACGGTGAAGACCTGCAAAGAAGCGGGCGCAACCGCCCTTCACGCCGCGATGACCGCGCGCCGCTACGAACAATTTGAATCCTTCGCCGCTTGGAAGGAGAACTTCAATCGGTGCCAGCAGTCGGTCAGTCTGGCGGAGCCAGTATTGCGCAAGCATCGGATGCCGCTGGCAATCGAGAATCACAAGGGCTGGCGCGCCGCTGAGCAGGCAGCCTGGATGAAGCATCTCGCGAGTGAGTGGGTCGGCGTCTGCCTGGATTTCGGGAACAACATCTCGCTCTGTGAAATTCCTGCTGAGACGTTCCAACTTCTGGCGCCGTTCGCGATGATGTGCCACATCAAAGATATGGGCCTCCAGGATTATCCCGATGGGTTCCTGCTCTCTGAAGTGGTCTTCGGCCAAGGTGTTCTCGATCTGAAGCAGATGGTTCAGACGCTGCAACAAAAGGATCCGAACATGTTGTTTTTGATGGAGATGATCACACGCGATCCGCTCCGGATTCCGGTGTTTACGGACAAATACTGGGCGACCTTCGACAATTCGTACAGTCCGGTACCCGCACGCGACCTCGCCAAGGTTCTGCAATTGGTTCGCGCCAACCCGCCCAAACAGCCGCTTCCGATGATCACCGGCCTGAGACCCTCGGAGCAGGTGAAAGCCGAGGACGGCTATAACGTCCAGTGCATCGCGTACGCGCGTCAGCACCTGGGACTATAGAGATATATTGATGGGCATGCCCCCAACTCGCCGCGATCTCTTGGATCTTGCCGTGCGCGCCGCCGCTTTGCCGTCCGCCGGCCAATTCTTCTCGGCATGGCTTCAAGCCGCGGAGGAGCATAAGCACTCGACCGCATCCGCCGGGCCTCCCGAGCCTCCCTTTCTTCGCGACTACAAGCCCGCATTCTTCGGAGCGGAAGACTTCGCCGCCCTCCAGTCTTTTACGGAAATCCTCATCCCGACCGACGACACGCCGGGCGCTCGCGAAGCACATTGCGCGCACTATATCGATTTTGTTTTGCAAGCCGCAGTCGAGGCCTCTCCCGAGCTGGTGAAGCAATGGCGCCAGGCGATGTCCGCTCTCAAGACAGCCGGGTTTCACGCCGCGGATACGAACGGACGGCGGGCTTTAATGGAAGAGATAGCCAGACCGGAGCGTGATCGCACGGCGACTCATCCGGCCTATGCCGCGTACCGGCTCATCAAGCAGCAGAATGCGTTTGCGTTCTACACCTCGCGCGCGGGGATGATTGAAACGCTTGATTACAAGGGCAACTCTTTTAACACGAGTTTCCCGCCCTGTAATCATCCCGAACACCACGTTGTTTAACGTCACCGGAGCAGTGAATGCCAAGAAGTTATGACGCGATCGTAGTCGGATCCGGAGCGTGCGGCGGATGGACCGCCATGGAACTCTCAAAGGCCGGCATGAAGGTTCTGATGCTGGAAGCGGGAGGGCGCGTGGAGCCAGCTAAGGACTTTCATCATACGTTCCTCTATCAGATGGAGTATCGGGGCGTCGGCAAACCCGGGTCACTTCGGCGATACACAGGGAGCGAGCGGAACTACCGCATCATGATGGATAGCGAAGAGAACCCGTACACTACTTCTCCGGGCACCACGTATCGATGGTCGAGATCTCGATGTCTCGGCGGGCGCACGTTGCATTGGGCGCGCGCGAGCGATCGCATGGCCGATTACGAATTCAAAGCCGCGTCGCGGGATGGCTACGGCGTGGATTGGGCTGTGGATTACGCGGCCATGAAGCCCTATTACGATCGCGTGGAAAGTTTCATTGGCGTAAGCGCAGCAATGGAAGGGCTGCCTCAATTTCCCGATGGCGTATTCCTGCCGCCGATGCCGCTCAATTGCGCCGAGACTATTTTTACCGCCGCGGCGAAGAGCCTCGGGTGGCGCTCCACGCACCGCCGGCTGGCGCAGTTGACGCGTATGCACAACAACCGGCCGCCTTGCCATTACTGCGGGAATTGTGTGAACGGCTGCGACGTCGGCGCGATGTTCAACACCATCGCCGTGACGCTGCCGCCCGCTTTGAAGACCGGCAACCTGGAGGTGATGACCGACAGCGTGGTCGCCCGCGTCAGGATGAACAATGAGAATCGCGCGCAGGGTGTGACCTACATTGAACGCTATACGAACAAATCCGTCGATGTCGATGCGAAGTACGTCGTCCTGGCAGCTTCGACATTGGAGAACACGCGCCTGCTTCTGCTTTCCGCCAAGGGGGGACTTGCAAATTCGAGCGGAACTCTTGGGCAATACATGATGGACCAGGTGGG
>JAOAPQ010000586.1 GCA_025462965.1 Bryobacterales bacterium | reverse complement strand
CGTAGTCGTTTACCGCGTATTCGCGGCTTGCGGGCGTTCCGAATGGAATCGTCGTACCATCTTTGCTGAATTGATAGAGCGCGCTGTACTGGTTGATGAGCCCCAGCAGATCGCCCAACCCGCTTTCGACAGCTGTATGCTGCGCCAGCGACAACCCGGTGGTTCCCAGCTGCTGGTTGATGTAGTTCGTCACCGCCGTCGTTGCGTCCCCACCCAGGCCGCCCAGCGTGTTGCGACTGAACGCGTAAGCGGGGAAGGAGTTCGTATAGTTGTTGCGCGAATTCCGAATGAACCGGAAGTTGAGACCGGTCGTGACGGTGTGGGTGCCCTTGGTCCAGGTGAAGTTGTCCGCAAAGTTGTACGTTGGGAGCAACTGAATCGAAGGCCGCGCCGACGACGTATAGTTCACGCTCGAACTGATCCCAGTAAAGGAAAGCCCCGTTCCGAGAGTTCCTGACTTGTTTAGTCCGAGCCGTGTCAGACCGAAAGTCGCCACGTTGATCATGTTGGGCTTGACGACCCACGTATAATTCGACGAAATTCCCTTGCTGTTGTCGAGTAACTGTTGCGCGGCAGCCTGCCCGGGGTACTGCGCCGCGATCAAGTCTTGCGATGCGCCGTTCAAGGTGCCGCGTACCGAAACGGTGTGCTTCCGCGCCTGGTCGATATTGAAATCCATCTTGGCGACATACGCCGATTGATCCAGAGTCTGCGGTGCATTAAACCGAAGCCCTGTGAAATTCAGCCCGTTGTCGAGCCCCAGTGACGGATCGTTCCCGGAGGGGAACGAGTTCAGGTACTGTTTCATCGCACTGCTGAAACCCTGATGCAATGGATCGACGGCCAGGATATCGGCCGTATTCAGCGAATAAACAGTGCCATCGGAAAGTTTCGCCTTGAGAATGCCCTGGCGCAGGCTGTCGCTCGGGACCGTGCGGGAAACCGGCGTGGAACTCGCGTCGATGCGGCGCTCCCAGTTGCCGAAGAAGAAAATCCGGTTCTTGATCACCGGACCGCCTAACGACACGCCAAACTGGTTCCTCACGAGGGGGGCGCGCGGCACGCCCGCTTCATTGTTAAAGAAGTCATTTGCGGCCAGCAGCGTGTTCCGGTTGTATTCATAAAGGCTGCCGTGGATGTTGTTCGTGCCGCTCTTAGTCACGAGCGTCACCTGGCCGCCGGAAGAACGTCCCTGCTCCGCACCCTGTCCGGCTACGGTCACGCGAAACTCTTCCACAGAATCCAGCGGAATCGGCAGCGCCGCATTGAAACCGGGTGTGTTCGATTGGCCTGTTGTAGATGAAGCGGATCCGTTCGTAAGTGCAACAGTTATGCCGGAGTTCTGATTGTTGTTGGCGTCCACGCCATCGAGCGTGATGTTATTCTGATCCCGCCGGGCTCCCAGCACTTCGCCGGTTTGAGTCACGCCCGGTTGAATACTCAACAGTTCCACCACGTTGCGCGTTTGCAGCGGAAGGTCTTTCACCTGTCTCTCGCCGAACGTGTTTCCTAAGGATGCGTCGACAGTATTGATCGATGCTGCGTCGGCCTCCACATTGACCGTCGCTCCCACGGAACCAACCTCCAGTGAGCAATCGAGCGTGGCCGGAGTATTTACCTCTAACGTCACAGAACTGTTGAGGTACGTCGAAAATCCAGCTTTCTCAACCCTCACTACATATTTGCCCGGAGCGATCTGGAGAAACTGGTACTCACCTCGCTTATCGGAAACAATCTTGCGAAGAGACCCGTTCGATTCGTCCGTGAGTGAAACAACTGCCTCGCTGACTACAGCGCCGGTCGTGTCTTTGATTGTGCCTCGCAGAGAGGTGGTCGCCTGGCCCCAAAGGGCGGCGGAGGTAAAAAGAATAATTGCGGATATACGTGTGAGCACGCGAATTTCCTCGATGAATGGAATAATGACGTTCCACGGTGGCCACTACGAGGGGCGCTCTACGCTGAGTTGGAATCTGTCAGTCTATCACGAAACGGGCTGCTATCGAAAGGAAATGTTATCGGGTGGACGACCGGCATCCGAATCGGATACCGAGACCTCAAGGACGATCTTGCCGATGTGGTCTCCTTCTTCCATGCGGGCGTGTGCCTTCGCGGCTTCGGCGAGCGGGTAGACGCGATCGATGACCGGCTTCACTACTCCGCGCGCCAGCAGCGGCCATACCTTTTCTTCTAGTTCACGCGCGATTGCCCCTTTATATTCCGGGCTTCGGGGACGCAGCGTGGATCCCGTAATTGTCGCGCCCAGATGCATCATCGCGAGCAGATCGAGTTGTACCTCGCGACCCTGAAGCGTCGCGATCTGGACGATGCGTCCGTCCTGCGCGAGAACCTGCATATTCTTCGCGAAGTAAGTCCCGCCGACCATGTCGAGAACCAGATTGACGCCGCGGAGTTCGGCGAAATCCGCGATCTTGTAGTTGATCGCAATCTCCGCGCCGAGGCGGCGGCACGCCTCGCATTTGGCGTCGCTGCCGGCTGTCACGATCACGCGGGCCCCGAACGTGCGCGCGAGCTGGATAGCGGTTGTGCCAATGCCGCTGCTTCCGCCGTGTATCAGAATTGTTTCGCCGGCCTGCAATCGCCCGCGCCGGAAAACGTTGGCCCACACAGTGAAGAAACCTTCGGGCACCGCCGCGGCGTCCACCATCGTGAAACCCTCTGGAACCGGGAGACATTGAACGGCGGGCGCGGCGCAGAATTCCGCATAGCCGCCGCCTGAGACCAGCGCGCAAACCTCGTCGCCTTCGCGCCAGCGTCCTGCGGCTTGCACGACAGTTCCCGCGACTTCCAGGCCGAGGATCGGCGAGGCTCCAGGCGGCGGCGGATATTTCCCAAGCCGCTGCATCACGTCCGGGCGATTGACGCCCGCCGCAGCGACACGGATCAGAACTTCACCTGGAGCGGGCTGAGGCTCCGGACCTTCCGCAAGCTGCAGGTCGCGCGATTCTGTAACTGTAATAAACCGCATACTCTATATCTATGCGCGTTCTGAGGCCGCTTTGTCTGCTTGCGTTGTTGCCGGTGTGCTGGGCGCAACAAAACCACGGGTACTACCGTTTCCCAGCCTTACACGGCGACACCGTGGTTTTCACCTCCGAGGGCGATCTGTGGAAGGTGCCTGTTCAGGGAGGCGTGGCGCAGCGGCTCACCAGCAACCCAGGCGATGAGACGCGCGCGGCATTTTCACCCGACGGAAAAACCCTCGCGTTCACCGCGGCGTACGAAGGGCCAACCGAAGTCTATTCGATGTCGGTCGAAGGCGGCATGCCAGCGCGGCGCACCTTCGACGGCGGAGCGGCGGTTGTGGGCTGGACGCCGGACAATAAGATCCTCTACTCGACGTACCGCTATTCGACGCTGCCGGACGGACAACTGGTCACGATCGCGCCGGATGGCCGGATCGAGCGCGTACCCTTAAGCCAGGCTTCGCAAGGATGTTACGACCCCAGCGGCCGTACGCTCTTTTTCACGCGGCTCCCGTTCCAGGGCAGCTATGCGAAACGGTACAAGGGCGGCACGGCGCAGAATCTTTGGAAATTTTCGGGATCGCAGGCAGTAGTGCCGCTGACGGCCGATTACGCTGGTACGAGCAAAGACCCGATGTGGTGGAAAGCGCGTGTCTATTTCCTGAGCGACCGCGATGGAACCATGAACCTGTGGTCGATGGACGAGAACGGCAAGAGCCTCCGGCAGCATACCAAGCATGAAGGCTGGGACATGAAGTCGCCGTCGCTTTCGGACGGGCGCGTGGCTTACCAGATGGGCGCGGACATGATGCTGTATGACATCGCGAGCGGCGCGGATAAGAAGATCGCGATCGACTTGCCTTCGGATTTCGATAACTTACGCGAGCACTGGATCAAGAATCCGGCGGAGTATCTGACGTCTGTTCATCTCGCGCCGGACGGCGGGAGCGTGGTGCTAACGGCTCGCGGACGCGCATTTGTTGCGCCGGTAAAGCAGGGCCGCTTCGTGGATGCGTCCGCGTATAAACCGGGACGGTTCCGCGATGTGCGCATGATGCCGGATGGAAAATCGCTGCTGGCGCTTTCGAGCGAATCGGGCGAAGTGGAAGTCTGGAAAGTTCCGGCCAACGGCGTCGGCGCGGGCGAGCAACTTACTAAGGATGGTCAGGTGCTTCGTTGGGAAGCGGTAGCATCGCCGGATGGCAAATGGGTGGCGCACCAGAACAAGAACAATGAACTGTGGCTGCTAGATATCGCCACAAAGGCGCAGAAGCGGATCGGCGTGGCGGAAGACAGTGCGAGCGGCGGCCCCGGCTTCGATTATGTGCGGTGGTCGCCGGACAGCCGATGGCTGGTGTATTCGCGGGACGCGGCGAATGGGTTCTCGCAGCTCATGCTATTCAGCGTGGATACTGCGATGGCGACGCCGCTTACGACGGATCGGTACAACAGTCTTGCGGCCACGTGGAGCGCTGATGGGAAATTTCTTTATTTCCTTTCAGACCGGGCGTTGCACACCACCGTGAGAGCGCCCTGGGGCAGCCGTCAGCCGGACCCGTTCTTCGATCGTTCGATGAAGCTCTATGAGTTGCCGCTGAAGGTGGGTGCCGTCTCACCGTTCGAACCGATGAATGAACTGCGGCCGAAATCGCCGGAGACGCCGGCCAAGCCGGATGAGAAGGCGGCCGCACCGCCGAAAGTGGAAATCGATCTGGATCGAATCGCCGCTCGCATACAGGAGGTTCCCTTGCCTCCGGGAAATTACACCGAGCTGACGGCCACCGCTTCCAATCGCCTGTGCTGGGTCAATCGCGATCACGGCAATCCCGAGAAGAACGCGCTCGAGTGCGTGGACATTTCCAACAAGGGCGATAAACCCGAAGTGCTGATAGAAGGCGTGCGCGATTTCGAGGTTTCGGGCGACGGCAAGAAAATGCTGGTGCGCAAGCAGGAAGACATCTACGTACTCGACACGGCCGTACGCGCGGCTACGATGTCCGCGCCGAAGACGCTGGCCGATGCGAAGGTGGATCTGGGCACCTGGACTTTTTCCGTGATCCCGACACAGGAGTTTAAGGAATCTTTCCTGGATGCGTGGCGGCTGCATCGCGATTACTTCTACGACCGCAAGATGCACGGCGTCACGTGGACTGCGATGCGCAACAAGTACGGTGAAATTATCGGCCGCGTGCGCGATCGTCAGGAGCTGAACGATCTTATTTCCGATATGGTCAGCGAGCTTTCGGTGCTGCACACCTTCGTGCGCGGCGGCGATATCCGGCGCGGGCCCGACCAGATCCAACTCGCGTCGCTCGGGGCACGGTTCATGCGCGAGCCCGGCGGGAACGGATACGTTGTCGATCATATTTATGCGACTGACCCGGACCGGCCGGACAAGATGAGTCCGCTCGCGCGACCCGGCGTGGATGTTCATGAAGGCGATGTGATTGTCTCGATCAACGGGCGCGAAGGCGATCCCGGCGAAGCGCTGCGCAACCAGACGCATAAGCAGGTGCTGCTGCGCGTTCGCACGAAAGGCTCGACGGAGACCCGCGATGTGATCGCGAAGGCGATCTCTCTCGAATGGGAGCAGGAGCTGCGCTACACCGATTGGGAATTTGCGCGTCGCCAGATGGTGGAGAAGGCCGCGCCGGGACAGATCGGCTACATCCACTTGCGCGCGATGGGGCCGACGGACATGGACCGCTGGATCGAGGAATACACGCCCGTCTTTGACCGGCAGGGACTTATCATCGACGTGCGCCACAACCGCGGCGGAAATATCGATAGCTGGATCTTGGATCGCCTGTCGAGGAAGGCCTGGATGTACTGGCAATCGCGCACGGGCAAGCCGACGTGGAATATGCAGGAAGCTTTCCGCGGCCACATGGTGGTGCTTTGCGATCAATGGACGGCGTCCGATGGCGAGGCATTCACGGAAGGGTTCCGGCGGTTGGGACTTGGCAAGTCGATCGGCATGCGGACGTGGGGCGGCGAGGTTTGGCTTTCGGCGTCGAATTTCCAGGCGGATCGAGGGATCGCGACGGCCGCGGAATCCGGTGTGTATGGACCGGAAGGTAAGTGGCTGATCGAAGGATATGGAGTGGATCCCGATATCACCGTGGACAATTCTCCGCATGCGACGTTCGAGGGGAAAGATGCCCAGTTGGAGGCGGCAGTGGCCTATTTGCAGAAGCTGATCCGGGAGAAGCCGGTGACTGTGCCGGGACCGCCGGAGTACCCGGATAAATCGTTTCCGGTGACGAAGGGCGGGGGCGGAGAGAAGGTAATGGGGGCGATTCGGGAGTAGCTGTTCGGGTAATATGTTACATGCTGAAATGGTCCGCGTTGTTCGCGGTCGCGCTGTGTGCGCAGACGCCCGACACGGCGACGATTCGCGGCCGAGTGTTGGATCAAAGCCATGCGGCGGTTTCCGGCGTCCATGTTGCGGC
>JAOAPQ010000580.1 GCA_025462965.1 Bryobacterales bacterium | reverse complement strand
GCAGAGTAATCGACGCCGCGCTCAATGGCGAAGGGATGCCACCGGAAAGAGAACAGCCGCTCGGGTTCCATCTCCTCGACCGTAATCTCGAACGGCATACCTTCGTATTCCTTTTGGGCATTGGCGACCTCGGCATTGACCGTCGTGGGTACGATCACCCCGCGCATGCTGGCGCCCGGCTCGAACGGGCCATCGAATTTCACGCCGAACCAGCTCCCGAACTCCCTGGAGTCGGATAGCGCGCGCCAGACTCGTTTCCGCGGTGCGTGCAGCAGAATCTTTTTCTCGATGCGGTCTGTATTCATGTGCAACCTCCAGGTTGCAGATTACCAGGGCGGCGCACAAAACGCAACCCCCAGGTTGCGTTCATATCAGGCGTTATCCGGAAGAAAATAGAACACCACCGCCACGATCAGGTAGACTGCCAGGAGCAAGACCCCTTCCAGCCAGTTGGATTCGCCATCCGAAGAAATCTGGCTGGTGATCAGGACCGACAAAAAGACAGTCAAGACCTCGGCCGGACTGAACACCAGGTCCATGGGCTGAGGACCCATAAAGTGGCTCAAAATCACCAGCGCCGGTGCAACAAAGAGCGCGATCTGCAAGCTGCTCCCGATAGCGATTCCCATCGATAGCTCCATCCTGTTTTTGAGTGCCATGATCACCGCGGTGCTATGTTCGGCAGCGTTGCCGATGATCGCCACCACAATCACGCCGATGAAGATGCTGGTCATTCCAAAGGCTGCAGCCGCTTCCTGCACGGAGCCGACGAGAATTTCACTGACCCAGGCGATTAACGCGGTGGCGGCCGCCAGCATCAGCACGGATTTTCGCAGAGTCCATGCATTCTCCTGAGCGCCTGACTCTTCCCCGCCTTCTCCCTCAAACAGTTGCTTGTGAGTGCGCAGAGAGAACAGAAGGTGCGCACCGTAGGTGAACAGCAGCACGATCGAAATTTCCAGACTGAGGTCATTCTCGCGGATGCGCCCGCCCGGACCCGCAAGGTAGTGGAAAGCCGCGGGCATGATCAAAGCTATGGCAGCAAGCGTCAACAGTGTGGACTGAGCGCGCGCCGCGGTGGCATTGAATCGCTGCTCCTTGTGTTTCATGCCGCCCGCCAGAACCGCGGCGCCCAGCACGAGGAGGATATTGCCGATGATGGAGCCGGTCAGCGATGCCTTCACAACCGGATAGAGGCCTTTCCTGAGCGCCATAATCGCGATGATCAACTCCGCCGCATTGCCAAAAGTTGCATTCAACAGGCCGCCCACACCTTCGCCGGTGTGATGGGCCAGTTGTTCCGTGGCGCGGCCGAGCCATCCGGCGAGCGGCACAATCGCCAGGCAAGCTGCGATAAATATCAGCGAGTGCGATCCGGGCATCGTGAATTCGAGGCCAATCGCGATGGGAACAAAAATCAGCAGCCAGTTCAGCATGAGAAAGGAACTGTATTACCTTTCGTGTAAAGGGACGTCCGCTATACTAATCCAAACCGGAGGGCATATATGAAATTACTCCTGACGCTTGCGCTGGCTGCTACTGGCTTCGCCGAAACCCATCGCTTTGAGCCCAAACAGTTTTACAACACCTTCTCCGGAGCTCATACACCCGTGCTTCGTATCAAGTCCGGCGACCACGTGGTCACATCCACAATCGACGCGCGCGGTGTTGATTCCGCGGGCGTGCAGCGCGGCAAGGGGCCTAATCCGGAGACAGGCCCCTTCTACATTGAAGGCGCCGAGCCGGGCGACACCCTCGTGGTTCATTTGTTGCGTCTGGAGACCAACCGCGCCACCGGCTATTCCGGAACGCTGCTGGCCCCCTACACTGTCGACCCGGGCTTTTTACGCCTGGAAGCGCTTCGCGAGCCGAAGCCGGTGACCTGGCACATCGATAAGGAAAAACGCGTCGCCTGGCTCGATCCGGGCGAGTTCAAAGGAGCACGCATCGAGTTGCCTTTGCGCCCCATGTTGGGCTGCGTCGGCACTGCTCCGGCCAACAAGGCCGCCATCCCCACCAGTTACCCGGACAACTTCGGCGGCAACATGGATTACAACGGCATGGGCGCCGGCGCCACGGTGATGCTGCCCGTGTTCGAGCCCGGCGCGCTGTTCTTTTTGGGCGACGGCCACGCGCGCCAGGGCGATGGTGAAGTGCTTGGCGGCGCGATTGAGACATCGCTCGACGTCGAGTTCTCCGTGGAGCTCATCAAGGGGAAAAAGATCAACTGGCCCCGCCTCGAAAACCAGGACTTCATCATGGTGCTTGGCAGTTCGCGAGCCCTCAATGAAGCGTTACAGCACGCGACCACCGAGCTGATGCGCTGGCTCACGGAGAGTTACGGGTATGACGAACGCGGCGCCAGCCTTCTGCTTGGCCAGGGGATGGAGTACGAGATCGCGAACGTAGTGGATCCGGAGTTCACCATCGTGGCGAAAATGCGCAAGCGATACCTCGGACAGCCGCGTTAGGCGGTCAGACGGCCCTTGTGCATCCCCCAGTAGGAGGATTTGTGTACGCAAAGACCTGTTCTCTCTTTATTCTTATCTCAACCGCTGTTATTGGCTCGACCGCGCCAAACCAGTTCACAGCTCGATATCTACCCATTGGGACTCAGTCTCAGGCACTGGCATTGGCTTCCGATTCGTCCGGCAACTTATTCA
>JAOAPQ010000567.1 GCA_025462965.1 Bryobacterales bacterium | reverse complement strand
CGCCCAATCGCGGTATTGTCAGGTGCCCTCGACAACCTTGGTAAATTAACGGCATGAACGGCAAGCCACAACATGCAACGATCACCCTTGAACGCTCGTACCCCGCACCGCTGGAGCGGGTTTTCTCCGAGTTCGCTGATCCAGTAGCTCGTGCTCGGTGGAGCGCTCCTTCAGACGATGTACTTATCTACGATGAGGCGGATTTCCGTATCGGTGGTAAAGACGTGTTCCGCTGCGGGCCCAAAGGTGATCCAAAATTTCGTGGAGAAACCCACTACCTCGTAATCGTTCCGAATGCGCGGGTCGTATCAAGCGAAACCCTCGACATGGGCGACCAGCGCCTCGCTGTTTCCCTCACGACACTCGATTTCGAGGCGACGGAAAAGGTCACGAACGTGACCGTGACGTTGCAAATGGTCTCGTTTGTCGGGCCCGGCATGATTTCCGGGTACGAGTCGGGCAACAGGAGCGCATTGGAAAATCTTTCCCAGCATCTCGGCGGTATGTCTCCCTCCTGACGGCGATGTGTTTAATGACCGGCAATATCGGGAGCGGGATTTCCGAATTTTGAATATCCCGCGTCTAGCGAATCCCTAGGGACTGAACCCCTGGGTACAGAGCTGACCGGGAGAGATTGTCTCTTCAATGCGCTGACTGCAGTAGCGTAAAATGCCCACATGACTCGGCGCATCTTCTCCGCCTGCAGCCTCGCTGCCACTGGGCTCGCCGCATCCACTCTGCAGGCCGAAACCAAACGCTCCGTACGCCTCGGCGGCCCTGTCTTCCTCAAATCCGACGACCCCGCAGCCCTCGCGCACGAACATCGCCGGCTAGGCTACGGGGCTGCCTATTGCCCTACGGTCAAACTCACCGAAACCGAACGCCTTCGCGAGATTGAGAACGCTTTTGCTGCCGAGAACGTAGTTATCGCCGAAGTTGGCGCTTGGGTCAACATGCTCGACCCCAATTCCGAGAAGCGCCGCAAGAACCTCGATTACGTCACCGAACGCCTCGCCATCGCTGAAGCGGTCGGCGCGCGCACCTGCGTCGATATCGCGGGTTCCTTCAACCCCGATTATTGGTACGGTGCACACCCGAATAATCTCTCCAAAGAATTCCTCGACGCCACTGTAGAAAACTGCCGCCACGTTATCGATGCCGTTAAGCCTCGACGCACCCTCTTTACGATCGAGATGATGCCCTGGAGCATCCCCAACGGGGCGGATTCATACCTGCAACTTATCAATGCAGTGGATCGCAAGGCCTTCGGCGTTCACATGGATGTCTGCAACGCGGTCAACTCTCCCGAACGTTTCTACAGAAATGCCGCGCTCATTGACGAACTCTTTCGCAAGCTTGGTCGCTGGATCGCGTCCTGCCATGCCAAGGACCTGGCGTGGGTCCCCGAATATAACGTGCACTTCCTGGAAGTCGTCCCGGGCCGCGGCGTCATCGACTACCAAGGCTATCTCCGCAACGTGGCCGCGCTGCCAACTGATGCGCCTCTCATGTTGGAACATCTGAAAACCGCCGCCGAGTACGACGAAGGCCGCGCCTACATCCAAAAGAATGCTGCAGATATCGGCGTGACGCTTGCCTGAGCGATTCAGTGACTGGGGCGGAAGCGCTGATTGCTGAGTTGAAGCGCGCGGGGTTTGAAGCCGTGCAGGATTAGCCATTGCGAGCGTTAACGGTAAATATCGTTACGCTTGGAAGTTGGAGCTGCGAGACTTCGGAACTCGAAGGGACTGCGCCTCCGCTGGAGGCGACTGGCGCTGTTTCCCAGAAAGCAATTTGGGCCTTATGCAGCTATGCATCCAAGTGGATGCCTAAGCGCTGTGTCAGGAGGACCTATATTGCAGTTCTTCACCTTGTGGCACACTGAGAGCCGGGACATTTTTTCACGGGAAAAGTCAGATGACGTCCAAAGCGCTGCTCAGGCTTTCGCTACCTTTGATTCTCACAACCAGCCTGTTCTGCCTTATCGACTTCGCCTCGGCCAAAATCATCTTTAAGGCCGACTTCGAGACGGGCGATCTCAGCGAGTGGAGCAAGACCGGTATCCGCAGCCAGAATGCGACGGCGACAACCGTCCAGGTCGTAACCGACATCGTCCAGGAGGGAAAATACGCGGGCAAGTTCACGATCCATGAAGACGATGTGTTCAACCCCCAGCAGCTACGTGTGCAGGTTGGCGGCCCGAAAATCACGGTCGAAGAAGGCTCCGACACCTACATGTCCTTCTATATGTACATGGCCGAGCCGCCGAAGGACCGCGATAATTTCTTCTATTGGGAAGGACAACCACCGCCGCGCTATGACAACGTCATGACTTGGTGGGTCGAGCCAAAGGAAGGGGGTGGGGTGCTCATCAAGTACGGTACGGGCAACCTGGGGCGCAACGGCACGGATTGGGAGGCGGATTTCCCAATCGGCAAATGGCACCAGTTGGCGATGCAAATTCATTGGTCGGAAGACAAGGATAAAGGAAACACGCGGCTCTGGTTCGACCGCATTTTGGTCCTCGACAAGAAGCTGAAGACCAAAGGCCCTGAGAGCATCTACTTTTGTCAGCTGGGAATCCATCGCAGTCCGCACCGCCCTTCGGTCGACACGATCTACTTTGATAATTTCATCCTCGCAGACACCCTGGAGGAGGTCGTGAAGGAACTCCCAAAATCGCCTAAAAGCGCAACTGCCGGTAACTCGACGGTGAAATGATTGCAAATGCAACTCTCGACGGGAGAACCGGGTGTCCCGGCCGGCGACCACCGTTGTCGGCCGTGCGGGCGTCGGCGACTTTAAGGTGCTAAACATCACCTACGCTGAGTTACGAGCCTTTGGGCTGCAGCAATATGCGTCAATCTGCTCGCAAACGCTGGTTTTGCATAGCCGGGTTTTGCAGCAGGCTGCGACGTCCAACATCCAGAGCGGCACGTCCAAAACCCGACAAGTCCGGACCTCTTCCAAGCTGCAGCACGCCACCCCATGGCCGCGTCTTACGAGAACTGGCATGCAGACGAAATAGCAGATTTCACGGCGATCCCTAATATGGGAGTTGTGTTGCTGAGTTGTATCACGCCGAGCCTATGGAGTAGCCTAACTTGCTAGGACTCACCAGATCCCCGGCATCAGGCGATAGCGCGTGACTGTGGCGTATTCCTCGTATCCCGGCAGTTCCCGGCGAAGCGTTTGGTCCTCCAGTGCAGTGCGCCATAGGAACAGGAGAGTAAACGCCGCGGATAAAGCCAAAGTCCACGGCGAACCCAGAATGAGTCCCATAGATTGATGCAACTGTATTAATCCCACATACATCGGGTGCCGTACGAAACGGTACGGCCCAGATGCAATGACCATATGTCCGCGATCTTCCTGAATTCGTACGCTGCTCTCGGCATGAGGATTCTTAACCAACGCCCAGGTGATCAGCGCTGCGGAGACGATGAATTGGTTGATTCCCGAATACACCGTCCAAAACGGCAGTATAGAAGCCCCGTTGAATCTCACGTCCAGACCGGCAATTATAGGTTGAACGATCGTGAGGGACAGGAAGACGCGCAGGAAGATTCTGTCAAATGGCTTCGTGTCCTTGTGTATCGCTGTTTCACGCCGCTCCAGTAAGCCTGGATTTAGTTTCTTGACCACTGCTTTACTTATCTGCAAACCGCCAAGGTAGAGAACAGTACAGACCCAGCCGCGGGTCCATGTGAGTCGGCCGGCACTGCCGAAGAGAGAGATTAACCACCATCCGAAGATAGTCACACCTTGGAGCAATGTTTTGATGCGTTGACCTAGGCTCATATGTATGTTTTCCTTTGGGCTGTGATTGTCGTCCGACCGTATGACGTGTTGCTCCGGTAGGGTCATGAACTCGCGCCTGAGTGTGTCCACCTGGCTGCGGGTCTCCCGTTAAGGTAACCCGGCCGACCGCCCTGGCTTTGCAGGAACGCACGTACAGGCGCAGATCTTTCAGCCAAACGCCCCCACTTTCAAACACGTTCTAAGCGCGTATCATGCCCTCTGGCTCATTGCTTGCGAAGCAACCTTTTCAACTACGGAAAGCGCCTTTCGACAAGCTGATGGTCCGGAATCCACTTTCGAGCGGAGCGCGATGCAATTCTGTTGGATTTCCACACTCTCCAGGAGTCGCTGCAAACCAGGCAACATATTTCGGGCAAGGGTTCCTGAATCTAGCTGAATACCGCAGCCAAGACGCTCGATGCGTACGGCGTTGTCGAATTGGTCATAGACGAACGGAGTAATAATCTGAGGTATGCCGGCTGAAAGAGCTTGCGATACTGTCCCGGTTCCCCCGTGGTGCACTATGGCCCTCGCGCACGAAAGCAATCGGCTAAGCGGCACGTACGAGCGAACCAAAATATTGGGTCCTGACGGCGGTAGCTCCTGACTTGTGAGGAAAATCGCCCGAAGGCCGAGTGCGTTTATAGCCCTGGCTGCCGTTGCATAGTAAGTTATTTCATCGATACAGCTGGAACCGACAGTGAATACGACCGGCCGAAGATCTTTCGCCAAGAACTCTTCAGTTTCGGGATCTATGCTTCGAAGGTTTCCTTCATCGAATAAGGGAAAGCCAGTCACTGACACATTGGGGGGCCAATCGGTTTGTGGCGGGGCGAACCAGTCTGGGAATAGCCCTAAGACTCCTTGCGGAGAATGTATCCATCGCCCGTAGATCCGGGTTACCGGGGGAAGGCCGAGTTCAAACCGTAGTCGATTGATGTCGGGACCGAGAACGCGGTCCACCACGCCTCGTTCAAGCGCCCAGAACAATCCCGACCTGACCGAATACGGAAGCCAAAGTGGTACGGGAAACGGCCTGTGTATGGGCGGCAGCTTGGCAGACAGGAAGGTTGCGGGTGACACGTGCAGCGTCACCAACGGCACACCATGCTTCTCTTGAATCAACCTCGCCCCAAGTGCCCATGGATGACCGACAATCACCGTGTCGTCATCGGCTTCAGAAACCAGCATGTCAAAGACCGGGCGCACACTATTGATCAGGCTCTTCCAGACTAATTTGCTAAGCTCAAGTGCATTGGTAACCGCGGCGCGAGCTCGAAGAGCATGGTAAGCCTCCGCTGTTCCAGTCGGCACAAACCTCAAGCCGCATCGTTCAACCACCTCAGCGAACACGGAGTTCGTGAAAAAGGTAACGGAGTGCCCCTGGCTGGCAAAAATACTGCTGAGTCCAAGAAGCGGATGCACGTCGCCAGCTGTACCGTCCGCGACAACTAAAATATTCAAGATCCCTCCTCCGGCGCCAGTCCGAACGATCTTTTGGGCAAATCTGCTTTAGGACTCACCAGATACCCGGCATCAGGCGATAGCGTGTGACTGTGGTGTACTCCTCGTATCCAGGTAGCTCCTGGCGGAGTGTTTGGTCCTCCAGGGCAGTGCGCCAGAGGAACATGATTGTAATCAGTGCGGCTAAAGCCAAAGTCCACATCGAACCCAGAATGAGTGCCATAGATGCATGCAACAGGATCAATCCCACGTACATCGGGTGCCGTACGAAACGATAGGGCCCGGAGGCAACGACAGTATGACCGCGATCTTCTTGAATTCGCACGCTGCTCTCGGCATGAGGATTCTTAACCAGCACCCAGGTGATCAGTGTCGCCGAGACTATGAAGAGGCCGATCCCTGGATACACGGTCCAAAACGGCATAGGAGCCCCGTTGAATCTCACGTCCAGACCGGCAATTACAGGTTGAACGATCGTCAGAGATAAGAAGACACGCATGAAAATTTTGTCGAATGGTTTCGTGTCCTTGCGCATAGGTGCTTGACGCTGCTCCAGTAAGCCTGGATTGAGTCTCTTGAGAACTGCTCTCGTCGTATGCAAGCCGCCAAGATAGAGAACAGTGCAAATCCAGCCGCGGTTCCATGTGAGTTGTCCGGAACTGCCGAAGAGAGAGATGAACCACCATGCGAAGACGGTCAAACCTTGGAAGAATTTTCTGATGTGCCGACCTAGATTCATATATGTGCCCTTTCCGTTGTGATTGGAATGTCCAACGATTGCACTGAACATGCGGGGACCTCGCTTACGCCGTTGTTCGGCTGTATCACTTGGTGCCGCAGCAGGGCCATGAACTCGCGCCTGAGAGCGTCCATCTGGCTTCGGGTCATGCTGTTCTCGTCACTTATGCAATAGAAGCGCATCTCCCCGTTGACGGTATACGTAATCAAGCCGAGCGCCCCGATTCTGAAGGAATGCACATACAGGCGCAAGTCTTTCAGCCGAAACGGCGCGTCGCTGTCGAGGGCAGCAACGTTGCCTAGGTTCGATAGTGGGAACCTATCCAACCTGTCCTTCATTCTCAACGCATAATACATTCGCACCATCCACTGGACCTGCCCGCTAGTCGGCGTGCGGAGCATTTCGAAGAAGTGGAATCGACTGGGGATGTTGCGTATTTCCTGCTCAATCTGTTCGCGTATCTCCTTGTTGATCGCACGCGTTCTCACCCAGAACTCCACATCCGGCGCCTTTTCGGTGCGCAGTTTGAAGCCTCCGCCACCAAGGAACAACGTGTCGCTCTTCAGTGCGGCGACGCGGAGTCGCCGCCGTGGGTCTATCTGGTTATCGATCCATCTCGGCGCCTTCTCTTTTCCGAACACCGCCAACAAAGCCCGGTCCAACGCGACCACCAGGAGGGCATGAACAGAGACGCCTTCCGCCTTGCAGCGCTGCTTCAGCGCATTCGAGAGTTCCCGGTCGGCTCTCCATTCCAGGTAGTGTTCGCTATTTTCCGGCGCCTGACGCGAGTTCGGAACCAGCCGCAGCAGTCCATTTATGAGGCCCACCGTCAGCTTGCGCTTCCACGGCTGCGGGGGCTGATAATCGCCGATAATGTCCCGCTCCGTGATTGGCTCGTAGGGGATCAGTTCCTCGTCTGTGTGGAGCGACCGCAACACCTCTCTGACGATCGTGAATATACTCATGCCGTCGCAGATGCGGTGCGAGGTGGCCAGCAGCAGGTCGCTCTCATCGCTCTCAGTAACCGCTGATCGCAGCCAGACCGCGCGCAGCTGCGGCTGGTCATATACAAATTCGGTAGTCAGCTCAGTCTGGCACTCGCGCCGGTAGTCATCTTCCGTCACGCGTGGGACGATCCGCAGCGGAATCTCCGGCGCACTGTCCGCTTCATAGTACAGGCCGTCCGGTTCCTCACGAATCAGTGCACGCAGTGCAGGATGCTTGCGCTGCACGCGCGAGAGCGCCGAGCGCACCTGATCCACGTGAAAGCTACCCTCCAGCCTGACGAAGCAGACAATATTGCCCTCGACGAGATGCTCGATGGTAGATAATTTCCGTTTTTGCTTCATGACGTTCCTCATTGCATGGCAACTGCAACGGGCATTCGGGAGACCTCGCCGGTGTTAGTCTCCGCCTTTACGACCTGGTTCTGCAGCAGGGCCATGAACTCGCGCCTGAGCGCATCCACCTGGCTGCGGCTCATAAACTTCTCGTCGCTCACCCAGTTGAAGGTCATCTCCCCGTTGACCGTGTAAGGAATCAGGCCGAGCATCCTGATGTTGAAGGAATGCACGTACAGGCGCAGATCTTTCACCCGGAACGGGGTGTCGCTGCCGCTGACAACGACATTACCGAGGTTCGAAAGTCCGAAGCTGTTCCAGCCGCCGTTCATTTTCAATGCGTCGCCCAGCCGCATGATCGACTGCATCTGTCCGCTCGATAGCGGGCGAAGCATTTCGAGGAAGTGGAAGCGACCGGGAATGTCCAGTATTTCCTGCTCGACCTCCCTGCGTACCTCTTCGTTGATCCGGCGCGCCCTCGCCCAGAAATCCGCGTCCGGTGACTGTTCGGTGCGTATTTTGAAGTTTCCGCCCCCGAAGAAAACCATGTCACTCTTCAGCGCGGCGAAGCGCCCTCGCCTTAGGTCGATCGGATTTATGATCGACTTCGGCAACCTTTTTCCGAACACCGCGAACAGGGCACGTTCCAGCGCGACCACCAGGAGGGCATGAACGGAGACGCCTTCGGCCTTGCAGCGGTCCTTCAGCGCGTTCGACAATGCCTGGTCGGCTCTCCATTCCACACAGTGTTCGTTATTTTCCGGCGCCCGGCGCGAGGCCGGAACCAACCTCAGCAGTGCATTCGTCAGGCCTGCCGTCAGCTTGCGCTTCCACGGCTGCGGGGGGTGGTAGTCGCCGATAATGTCCTGCACGGTGACTGGTTCGTAGGGGATCGGTTCCCCTTCGGTGTGCAGCGACCGCAATACTTCTCTGACGATGAGGAACACGCTCATGCCGTCGCACAGGCGGTGCGTGGTTGTGAACAGCAGATCGCTCTCCGGCTCCGATCGCAGCCAGACCGCGCGCAACTGGGGCTGATCATCTGCAAAGCCGGTCGTCAGCTCCGTCTGGCACTCACGCCGGTAGTCATCTTCCCTCAAGCGTGGGACGATCCGCAGTGGAACTTCAGGCGCACTGTCCGCTTCGTACCACAGGCCGTCCCGTTCCTTCCGAATCAGCGCACGCAGCGCAGGATGCCTGCGCTGTACGCGTGAAAGCGCCGAGCGGAACCGGTCCGCGTGAAAGCTGCCCTCCAGCCTGACGAAGCACACAATATTGACATCGACGATCTCCTCGATATGGGACAGTTTCCATCTCATGATTCGTCTCCTGTCGTCATAACGCACATCGTCGCTGGAATCATTTGGCAACTGCCGCGGGCACGCGGAATGCTTCGCTGGCGGCTTCCCCTACCTGCAGCACCTGGTTCTGCAGCAGCGCCATGAACTCGCGCCTGAGCGTGTCCATTTGGCCGCGGTTCATACATTTCTCGTCACTCACACAGTAGAAGCGCATCTCCCCGTTGAGGGTATAGATCACCAGGCAGAGCACCCTGAAGGTGAGGGAGTGCATGTACAGACGCAGGTCTCTTACTCGAAACGGGGCGTCGCTCTCGCCGATCACAACGTTGCCGAGATTGGACAGCGCGAAACGGTTCCAGCTGCCGTTCATTTTCAACGCATCGCCCAGCCGCACGGCCCACTGAACCTGCCGGCGCGTGACCGGGCGGAGCATTTCAGAAGAATGGAAGCGGCCGGGAATGTCGAGTAGTTCCTGCTCCACGTCCCTGCGTATCTCCTCGTTGATCGTGCGCGCCCTCGCCCAGAAGTCCACTTCCGGCAATTGTCCGGTACGCACCTTGAAGTTTCCGCCGCCAAAGAACACCATGTCGCTTTTCAGCGCGGCGAAGCGCCCTCGCCGGATGTCCACCGGGTTTTCGATCCATTTCGGCAGCTTCTTTTCTCCGAAAACGGCCAGCAGGGCCCGGTCCAGCGCCACCAGGAAAGCGGCATGAACGGAGATGCCTTCTCCCTTGCAGCGCTGTTTAAGCCCCTGCGAGAGTTCCCGGTCGGCTGCCCATTCCTGATAGTGTTCGTTAATCTCCGGGGCCCGGCGCGAGCTCGGAATCAGCCGCAGCACTCCATTCATCAGGCTTGCCGCGAGCTTGCGTTTCCAAGGGTCCGGAGGTTGATAGTCGCCGATAATGTCCCGAGTCGTTATTGCCTCGTAGGGAATCAATTCCTCATCGCTGTGGAGCGACCGCAATACTTCCCTGACGATGGTGAGCATGCTCATCCCGTCGCAAATGCGGTGCGAGGTGGTGAGCAGCAGATCGCTCTCCAGTTCCGAACGCAGCCAGACTGCGCGCAACTGGGGCTTGTCATATGCAAAGACGGTCTCCAGCTCGGTTCTGCACTCGCGCGGGCAGTCATCTTCCGTCATACGCGGGACGATCCGCAGCGGAACCTCAGGCGCACTGTCCGCTTCGTAGTACAAGCCGTCCCGTTGCTCGCGCATCAGCATACGCAGCGCAGGATGCTTGCGCTGCACGCGCGCGAGCGCCGAGCGAAGCTGATCCAGGGTGAACCTGCCCTCCAGCCTGACAAGGTAGACGATATTGCCCTCGACGACACTCTCCATATAGGACAGCTTCCGTCTCATGATTTGTCTTCCGTCGCCAGGACCGGCGAGCTGCCGCCGATGGTTGTTCGCTTGCGTGTAGTCCTCGTGCAGAAGGCGGCGATATGCGGATGCCGGCGCTCGAACGTACCGAGCGTGCCAAACATCCCGTCCACATAACCGCAGGCAATCGCGATGATTTTTTTTAGCTTCTGCGAGTCGAACAGCAGCACACGTATCGCGTCCTGCGTCGCCATCAATCCGCTGAACCAGTGCAGCCCCCAATGCGACCGGTAAAGATGCAGGCAATGCACCGCATTGCGCGCGATGTAATAGCGACGCCACGCTGCATGATTGGTGGTGAACAGATTGCCGTGCCGCTCGATGCGCCCATTGGTCTGCCGCAATGTCAGGGCGGCGTTCATGTACACCGGCACGTTCCGGCTGTTCGCGCGCAAGCTGTACTCGATGTCGATGTACTCGATGAAATAGTCTTCTCTGAAGGCGCCGAGCGTGCGATAAGCCGCGGCGGAGATCGCCGAACCGGAGGAGATGATGCACAGCGTGGGAAACACTCCCGCAGTCTGTTCGTCAATGCGGACAGGCTTCGGGAAGCGTTTGCCGGGCGGAATGACCGGCATGCATTTCTGCAGCTCGATCTCATAAATTTTCGGCCCTATCAGGAACGTGTCTGTGTTGAGCCTGCTGGCGGCCTGCGTCATCGTATTAAAAAACGACGCGTCGATCTCGGAATCCTGGTCCAGGAGGAAAATCAAATCGCATTGAAGGGCCAGCAGGACTTCAGCGCCCTTGTTGTAGGCGCCGGCAAGTCCGCCTTCATTGCAGTTAAAGATCACCTGCATGCCTTGCTCGCGCAGACCCTCATGCAGGCGCAGGTCCGCTTCGGGTGAGTTGTCGACGGCAACCACATTCGGGCACATCGCGGCGGCCTTGACGAGGTTGTCCAGGAACTTCTCGCGAGGCTGGTAGAGCACAAAGATCAGACCGAAGCTTTTCATGTGGTCTCCGGCCGCATGGCAGATCGTTCGTTGCCGAGCGCTGCATTGTACTGCGCGGGTATCGCCACGCAGGTGCGCAGGATCTCCATGGCCCGCTGCTGGATTTCCAGCGCCTGCGCACGAGGCAGCGATTGCTCATCGGAGATAATCGCAAACTCCATCCGGCCGGCAAAACTGGAAATAACCACAGTGTTGGCCGGAGTGGGCGATACCATCACCAGCGGAGTGTAGACCCTCTCCAGCCGGAAACTCCGGTACTGCTGCGGCAGATCCAACCGTCCAAGATTCGACAGCGTGACGTTGCGTACCGTGGGTGCGCTCTCGAAAAAGTCCACCAGACTGTCGTACTTGTCATGCAGGCCTTCGAGGCCCACCAGCTTGTCATACAGGCCGGCGCCGAGCCGATCTATCCGGCGCGTCAGGTCCGCCTTGATCGCGCGCGCCCGCGACCAGAAGCCACCGATGGACATGTCTCGCGGCAGCGGCAGGCCTTTCGTTCGCAGCGCAACGCCCGGCGCAAGGCCGAACATCGCATCCGCGCGCAGCTCAGGCAGGAACCTGCGCGCATTCACCATTGTGCACGCCTTGGCCAGCCCCCGTGCCCCGCGCACATCGCGGAACGCCTGCAGGAAAGCCACGCTCACTGCAGCCAGCACGGTGACGCCCTCTGACCTGCAGCACTCCGTGAGCGCCTGCGCGGTCGCATTGCCGGTATCCCAGCGATGGAAGTACATCTGCTCGGCGGCTATGGGCGGGCCGGACCGCTTGCCGCTGCGCTGCTTCAGGAAAAGAACCAGCCGCAGGATGCCGGCCTTCCAGCGCACGCGGCGCCGGAAGCGGCGGTCCTCCAGCAGTGCCGCGGGCACGATATCCCCAATCGCACCGAGCGCATCGTAGGCTCCGAGGTTCTGTTCCGGCTGGTCATACACGCTCAGGCATTCACGCATCAGATTGATCCCGGAGTAGCCGTCGCAAATGCAGTGATGGCCCACCAGCAGCAGTTCATTGACCTCGCCGGCGCGCAGCCACACCAACCGCACCAGGGGCTCGCGACCTGCGTCGAACGGTGTCACCCACTCACGGCGTGCCTCGGTCTGCCAATCGTCCTCGCCGCCGCGTTCAACGATGCGCAACGGAATGGGTGCGGGCCGGTCCAGGAGCACGAAGCGGGGGCCGCCGGCCGTTTCCTCGACCACACAACGCAACAGCGGATGCTTGGCCTGCATGCGAGCCAGCGCTTGCCGCAGCCGCCCTTCGTCCAGAGTACCGGCCAGCTTGATGGTGAAAACCGCGGTGAACGGCGTGCGTCCATCGCGATACATTGTTCGTTCCAGCAACAGCAGTGGGCGCGACCGTCTGCCGTCGCTCGGCGGATTGGACCGGGCCGGTTTCACGACGCAGTCCTGGCTACGGGCTCCCCAAGAGGTTCCGCAGTCGCGGCCGGCAGCAGGTTCCATATGCGCAGCCACCGTACGGCTCCGCTGATGCCATCTTCCGCACGTATCGCACGCCCGAGCGCTTCCGCAGCCCGAATCATCGAGGGCTGCTGCGTAGCTGCCAGCGCGGCGGCCAGCGCATCGGCGGTAAGGCTCTTCCGTTCGAGGGCAGGCGGCGCAACGCCCTGGCGATTAAGGCAGTGGGCCCAGAATGGCTGATCGCCAAAAAACGGCACAATAACTGAGGGAATCCCGGCGCGCGCAGCCGCGGCCGTGGTGCCGGCGCCACCGTGATGAACCGCGCCGGACATCAGCGGAAAAAGGCCGTCGTGCGGCGCATGGCGCAGGAAGAAAATCTGCTCGTCCTGTGGACCGTCGTCGCCGTCCAGAGCGCCCCACCCAGTGGCCAGCACAGCACGCAGACCGCTCTTTCTCACTGCGTCGAGCACGGTCTGCGTGAACACCTTCGCGTTGCTGCTCACCATACTCCCGAAGCCGATATAAACCGGTTTGGGCCCCGCCGCAAGAAACCGGCTCAGCGCCTCAGGCGGAGTCCATTGAGGTTGATCGAAAAACCAGTAGCCGGTGATCTGTGAATTCTCCGGCCAGTCCGCCGGTCTCGGCAGCACATGGCGACTGAAACCGTTGATTGCCTTTGCCGTATGCAGATCGCGGAAGTAGGGACCGTACCACGGGTAAGGGCGCAGCCCAAGCTGTGGCCGAACAATGTCATTGATCGCCGGACGCATCACGCCCCACAGCATCTTGAAAATCAGATAAAAAGCTCCGCGGCTCACTATCCCGGGCACTTTACGCCGCGAAATGCTGAACATCACCGGCGGCAATATCCCTGACAGCGTCATCGGCTGCAGTCGCGCGATCGCGAACGGAATGGCCCGCGCCTCGGACAGCGCCTTGGCCAGCAGGATACTGTTGCTGACGCCGATCAACAATCCTGCACCCTCGCTGGCCGCCAGCCCCTCCTGGACCCAGTTGGCTGCCCACTTCGTATAGCGCTCGCGAAAGATGCGAGCCATCTCGCGCAGGTTCATGCCGTGGTCGGCGATCGAGCGGTCGGATTCCAGCATGGCCTGGAAATCGGCGGTCAGCGGATAGAACTCCAGACCTGCCTGGCGCACCATCTCGGCGAAGTTCCCGCTGGTAGCAATACGCACCGGATAACCGGCGCGCTGCAGCCCCTGACCCAGGGCCACACAAGGGCGCACGTCGCCTTGTGTGCCGATGGTGAAAATCACGACAGGTCTGTGCATAGTTGGCGATCTCAGACCCAGGCCGCGGCGATTGCTTCTGTGTTCTGCTGGATGGCTGGCAAACCCTCCGGCGCCCACGGGCCGTGCATCATAGGGAGCCGTTGCTGCAGTTTATTGGCGATCTGAGCCGCTGGTATTGGATCCAGAACGGCCTCATGATGGCAGGCAAGTTCATGCACCTGGATCCTGCCGACCCGCGGTCCCCATGCCAATGGACTGCGGTCGAGGATGCCATCCAGATCACCCGTCATCTGCGTAGCGTGGAAATACAGCAGATCGACATCGACCTTCCGGGCTACGTATTCGCGCGCCACCTTCAGATTGTTCAGCATCACTGCGGACATGCGGTTGAGGAAATCCGGATCGCTTTTCCCGATTTCCTGAGCCAGTTTTAGAGTTCCCTGCGCCTGCGGAATCGAGCGGGCTTTCTCGGGGTGCAGCAAAACCTCATTCAGCTCCCGCAAAGTTTGTGGCGTCTTTTCGTGGGCGAACTGGATATCCAGGAAGCGCAGTGCCGCCACCACCTCGTCCGCTTCTGTACGCGTCTGAGCGAACTCCCCGGACGTGAAAAGATAGCTGTCAATCATGGCCAGCATCTCCACTTTCAGGCCCTGGGACCGCATCTGTCCGGCGATGGAGTGGGCGATCAGGCCACCCAGCGAACGCCCGATCAGCCGGTACGGACCCTCGGGCTGGATACGCCGGATCTGGGCCAGATAGTCGGCAGCGATTTCCTCCACGCTGCCCGGCAGACTCCCGCCACCGCGCAGTCCGCGAGACTGCAGGCCGTATACCGGAATCGTGGGATCCAGATGCCGGAGCAGACCGGAGAAGCCCATGCTGACACCGATAATGGGGTGGATGCAGAATAGCGGCAGTTGCGCCGTTTTGCCGACCGTGCGCAGCGGGAGTACAACGCTCAGAGGATCATTGTACTCGCCACCCAGGCGCTCCATCAGGGCCGCCAGAACAGCAATGGTCGGAGCTTCAAACAGGCTGCCCAGCGGCAGTTCCATCTCGAACCATGCGGGAAAGTGCGCGACCACTTCGGCTACATTCAGGGAATCGCCGCCCAGTTCGAAGAAGTTGTCGTGCAGGCCCACCCGCTGGACTCCCAGAACCTGCTGCCACAACGCTGCCAGCTTTTTCTCCGTCGGCGTGACCGGTTCGGCATGAGCGTTCCGGCTGCCGCGCTCCGGTACGGGTAAGGCCTTGCGGTCCAGCTTGCCGCTCGGAGTCAGCGGCATCTCATCTAGCACAATAAAGCTGGCCGGAATCATGGCGTTCGGCAGGCGGCCGGCCAGGAAGGTGCGCACCCCGTCGTTGTCGATCGCGGCGCCACTCTGCGTCACCAGGTAAGCACACAGCGACACGGCGCCATCGCGATCGCGATGAGCGGCCACCGCAGCCTGGGCTATCGTCGCGTGCTGCAGCAACAGGGTTTCGATCTCGCCCAGTTCCACCCGGTGGCCATTGATTTTCACCTGATCGTCCGCGCGGCCGATGAATTCCAGCAGGCCGTCATCGCTCCAGCGCACCAGATCGCCGGTACGATACATTCGGCTGCCATCACGGGTGAACGGGTTTATGAGAAAGCGTTCGGCGGTGAGATTGGGCTGATGCAGGTAAGCCCTGGCCACACCCTCACCGCCGATGTACAACTCGCCGACCGTCCCGGTAGGAACCAGCCGGCGATCTTCGTCCAACACGTAGACCTGCGTGTTGAGAACCGGGCGGCCGATCGGCGGCGGGACCGCGCCTATCTCGCCCAGCTCGAATGCAGTTGACCAGATCGTGGTCTCGGTAGGGCCGTAGAACTGGGTAACGCGCGCAGCCATAACTTTCAGCCGTGCCGCCAGGTCGGCGCTCAGCGCTTCGCCGCCGACCAGCGCATGCACACCGCCAAGCTTCGTCTCGGAACACGCCAGCAGGACGCGCCAAAGCGAAGGCGTAGCCTGCACATGGGTGGCGCCGCTGTACCGGATCAGCTGCGCCAGCGCCGGTGGATTGCGCACAGCCCCGCCGTTGGCCATCACCACGCACGCCCCGGCCGTCAGGGGCAGGTACAACTCGAGCCCCGCGATATCGAAGGTGATATTGGTTACTGCCAGAAAACGATCGCTGGCCGCTGGCAGTAACTGACGCTGCATGCCCTGCAGGAAATTGCTCAGGTTACGGTGCGTAATCTCCACGCCCTTCGGCCGTCCGGTCGATCCGGATGTGTAGAGCACATAGGCGGTGCCTTCCGGAGTGCTCAGGTCCGGTTCCTGCGCGTTGTCGCTTGACAGGGCATCCGGATCCACGGGCTCGAGCAGGGTTAAACCGCCGCGAGCGAATTGCGGATGCATCTTCGGTGGGGCGATCAGGGCTGCTGGCGATGCGTCGTCCAGCACCTGCGCCATGCGCTCGCTCGGGCCGTCCAGATCGAGCGGCAGATAAGCCGCGCCGGTACGCATGATCGCCAATAACGCAATCAGCAATTGCTCGCTGCGCGGTAGCGCCACGGCGACGATGCCGCCCGGCTGGACGCCGCTTGCGAGCAATTGGCGAGCCTGCCTCACGCTGTGGTCATGCAGTTGGCGATAGCTCAACACGGTGTCCTCGAACACCACGGCCGGTGCGTCCGGAGTAGCTGCAGCCCACTGCGCAAGTAGTGCTGGCAGGCTGGTATCCGACACCGGCGCTGCCGTGTCGTTCCAGTCAAACAGCAGGCGGTGGCGCTCCTCGTCGCCGATCACGTCAAGGTCTCGCAGCGGCGTGTCGGGGTTGGCCAGCACCTGCTCGATCAGGCGTATCAACCTGCGGCGGTGCTCGTCCAGCTCAGCCACGCGGTAGAGCGATGGGTTGGCATCGAGATCGAAACGCAGGCCTGCCTCAGTGCCGCGGTCGTACACAAACACCATCAAATCTTCGGTTGAGCTGTTCGACACGTTATGCAGAATTGTCGTTGCGCCGCCGAAATTCAGGCGGTAGTCGAACGGTTCGATATTGACGCCGAGCCACGCGATATTCTGATCCTGGCCCATCAGGCCGAGGTCGCGACGCAGATCTTCGTAGCGGTATTGTTGATGGCGCAGCGCCTGCAATACCATCCGCGACACCTGGGCGAACAACCCGGCGGCGGTCATCTCCGGTGTGAACGACAGACGGATCGGCACCATGTTGGCGCATACGGAAACCGCGCGCCGCAACGACGCGTTGATGCGTCCGGACACCGGCATACCGATGACCAGATCACTCGCGCCGGTAGCGCGCTGATAATAGGCGGCGACCAGGCTGATCAACACCTGCGGCAGACTGACCGCAGCGGTCTTGCCGAGTTCGACAAGCTGCCTGGAAGTCTCAGCTGAGAGGTGAGCGGTGCTGCGCCGCAGGTTGCTGCTCAGGCTATGCCCGCGACGGCTGCGCGACAGTGTCACTGCTTCGGGCATTCCGACGAGTTGCTGTTGCCAATACTCGCGGTCCCGCTCGAAGCGGCGCGAACTGCGATAGCCGGCTTCGGCCTCCACTACCTCCGCCACCGGACAGAAGCAGTACGGCTCCGGTTCACGGCCTTCGGCACGGGCCGTATATACCTCTGCGAGCCGCCGGGCAACCAGGCCGCCGCCGTAGCCGTCGCAAACGATGTGATGAGCGCGGTGATACCAGAAATAGCGATCGTCCGCGGCCTTTAACAACGCCGAAACCCACAGTGGATCGTTGGCGAGATCGATTGGCCCCGTCACCTCAGCCATCATCCACGCGTCGATTGCCGCCCGCGGATCGGCTTCGCGGCTCATGTCGATATACGGAAAATCGCCTTCGTAGGCTGACCGCAGAACCTGCCGCGGTTTTGCATCCTGCTCGACGATGCGCACACGCAGTTGCTCCGCCTCGGCCACCACCTGGTGAAGTGCCTGGTGGAAGATTTCCGGCCTGATCGGACCGCAGATCTCGACCGCTTCGGCGATATTCATAATCGCACCCGGCATTATTTTCTGGCTGAACCACAGACCGCGCTGCGCAGTGGTCAATGGAAACGAATTATTCCGGCATTCATTCAGCACGCGTTATTCCTTTTAAAATCGTGACCTTTATAACGCTCAAAAAGGTCCGATTTTCCCCGAATAGTATCTAGGTACTATGAGTACTATGCGGAGCTTTTAAACGTCAAGTGGTTATTTGTTTACTACCTTAAGAAACGAAGTCTATATATAAGATGTCCGAACAATTTCTAGGCACTATGAGTACCCTGCAGAGTTTTTAAACGTGAGGCATTATTTGTCTGTTACCTTAAGAAACGAAATGGCTATATAAGATGTCCGAACTACTAAGAGAAGTATTGACATTCTGACTCGAGCTCTCGCGCCTGAAGTCACGGCCGTGATTACAACGATGTGACAACCGATGTCAGAGACCATGCGCCATCTGCCGCCGGTGTTTCCAGCTGGATCCGCCGCAAGCGATATCCGAAACCAGCGGAGTGCAAGGTGCAGGTTTTGTTGGAATCACAGCAGCCTGGAGGGCCGTGATTGACCGGCAAGGGTCTGCTAATTATTACGCGGCTTTGGTACGGTAATGTGTATAAGGGCGCTTCAATGCAATGAGAGCTCTCGCTACAAACGGCGCGATGTCAGGTGGCAGTGCCTTCGCTAGAGTAAGCTTCCGACCCTCGCAATTGACCCTGGAGATGAGTAACTCAAGTCCGCTTCCTCTGGGGTCATTTGCTTAGTGGGGATCGGGACCTTGTAGAACCAGATTTCGGCCTCAACGTTGGTGGGGGAGTAAGTGACATCTACCAGTGAACGTAACAACGCAATAACGTTTTCCGTTCTTCAATGGTCAATCCTTCTTTTCAAATCCTGTCAAGATCTCCGAACTTAGCCATAATTTTCTTGGCCAGCGTCTCCACCCCAATTCGTTGGTCACTCGATTCGCTGCTCCTCCCAGAGCACCGCGCATCAAATCGCGCTGGATTTCCAAATCGGCCAACGCCTGATTCATACCTTCTTACAACCGATCTGACGTCTTGATCGCGTCCACGAGGTCGCAATCTGCCGAATAATCGGCATCAAGCTGACGCTTGAGATCTTCTTCTCGACTCTGTGAGTTCGATCGTCCGGCGTGGCCCACTTCGATCGTTTCATTTGGCCACCTGATGTTAACAATAATAGTTTTCCCTGTCGCCCATGTTTCAGAGTTCGAAAGGGAAAACGCCGCTTAGTCAGAGTGCTGTTATTTTCTCCGCGCAGCGGGCGGCTGTGGAGTTTTCTGGTCTGTTTCATCGTTTCTTCTGCCTCTTTTCCATGGTCCGGCGAAACACTGAAGTGCTGAAGTGTGCGGCTGTGCTGGAAGCAGGTACGTGGAGAAAGCGCAATGACATACAAATCAATTCCTGCGGCTGACCTGACCGACCCCGATTCCGCACTTAGTGAGCGTATATCGATTTCCGGCATTTTCTTTCCATGAGCTTGGGGAATCTGCTCTTCGCTCGATGCGTAAACCCCACGCCTGCAGTACATCGCTATTTGATATGGTCTTTGTAATACAGCGGAAAAGCAGGCGCGACAACTACTAGGCAAGAAGTCGGGGCGTGCGATGCCGACCTGAGGTCCTATTAGGTCGCTCTTCGAGAGCTTAAAGATGTTTTCCGCCCGGCGGCGTAGACCCTGAATTCTTGCGAAGTCGGCGCGAAGACTCAGCGTGACCTTTGAACGCTCCTGGGGCCTATACTGGTTTCTCTCCACCCATGGGGATAAACCACAAACCACCGCAATTTAATCCCACCCTTGCCGATGTCGCCAGGAAAGCCGGCGTAGGCAAGACAACCGTGTCGCGCGCCATCAATGGGGCGCGAAAGGTCAGCACCAGGACTCTAGACCGAATCAACGCAGCGATCCGGGAGCTGCATTACCAGCCCAGCCAGGCGGCGAGAAGTCTGAAAGGCGAAGGCACCAAGGCTGTCGGACTGATTATCCCCAGCATTTCCGATCCGTTTTTCGCCAGTTGCGCGGAAGCGGCTCAAGCCGTGGTGCGCTCTCACGGGTATCTGATTGTGGTGGCTAGTAGCGGCTATGACTCGGCGACGGAGACGGATCAGATCCAGAGTCTGACCCGGCACCGGGTGGAGGGCTTGTTGCTGGCATCTGGGAATTGCGAAAACGAGGCTCTCCTAGCGTCGATCGGCCGTCTGAATATCCCGATCGTGGCGTTCAATCACCCGCTGCAACATGCCAGCGTGCAGAGCGTGGTGTGCGACAACTACGGCGGAGGCCGCTCCGCAACGGAACATCTCATCGCTCACGGATACCGCCGAATCCTCTGCCTGGGCGGAGATTCCCGGCAGTATTCGGTTTGCGAACGGCAACGGGGTTACCTGGATGCGATTCAGGCCGCCGGTCTTGAACCTCTAGTGGAGAGCTCGCCGAACGATTACGTATCCGTGGAGGCCCTGCTGAGAGCGAAGTGGCTGGTTGGGAAGCGAATTGACGCCATCTTTGCGGTCCGCAACCTGATCACAATTTATGCCTTTCAAACGATTCAGGCATTAGGGCTGAAAATCCCCGAAGACGCGGCGCTGGTGGGCTTCGATGATTTTAAATTAGCGTGCACGGTTCGGCCCGCTGTAACGGTAGTGAGCCAACCGGTGGAAGCCCTCGCGGGCCATGCGGCGAGTCTGCTGTTTCGGCAGATTCAGGATGTGAGAGGCCACACGCTCACGGAAGGGCAAACCGTGTCCAAATTCGAAACGACCTTGATTGTTCGGACCTCCTGCGGGTGCCCTTAAAGCTGGTGGATCGATTCCACGGTAGTAGAATCGAGCGATGAGAAAACCCGTCGGCGGTCTCACGCTGGTCGCGTTCCTGGCGGTATCCGGCGCGCTGTCCGGTCAGGAGAGCGACGCCTGGCGCTGGGCCGCTCTGTTTGCGAATCGCTATTCGTTTCACCAGGACCTCGTGTACGGCGTGGCGAACAACATCCCGCTGAAGCTGGATGTCTGGGGACGGCACGATGCGGCAACTCCGGTTCCCACCGTCATCTACATCCACGGCGGAGGCTGGGTCTTCGGGGCCAAGGCAGGCGCTACCTCTCTTCTCATGCCCTATCTTCAGAAGGGCTGGAATGCGGTGAACGTCGAGTATCGAATGGCCGGGCAGTCACTCGCGCCGGCCGCAGTGGTGTATTCACGCTGCGCCCTTCGCTGCGTTTCTCGAAACGCGCAGAAATATCATTTCGATACCAACGGACTGGTTTTGACGGGACATTCGGCCGGCGGGCATCTGGCGCTGACAACCGGGATGATGACGACCGACGCCGGGTTAGACGACGCCTGCCCGGGCGATGGCGGCAACGACGTTCCCCTGCATGCCGCGGCGATCGTAAACTGGTACGGGATTACAGATGTCGCCGATCTGTTGAGCGGCCAACCGGAAGACCTATGCGGTCGTATGGCCGGCGTCCCGAACCAGGTCGATTTGGCGGCCCGGCTCTCCCCCCTCAGTTACATCAGAAAGGATTTGCCGCCGGTAATTACCATCCATTGGGATCACGACCCCACCGTTCCTTACTCACACGCGGTTCGTTTGCGCGAAGCGCTGGACAAAGCAGCCGTTCCCAACCAGCTGATAACAATTCCCGGAGGCGTCCATGGCGAATTCAATGATGAGCAGACGCTCCACACGTATACCCAGATCTGGAAGTTCCTCGGCGCTCACATGAATGTCTTGCCGTGAAGACGACGCCGCTTCGGATTGCGGCTGGACTGCTCGCTGCCATCCTGTTGGCTCCCGCGACGTCCGGCCCGGAAATACAACCATCGTTCTTTCCCTACCAGCAAGGCTGGCTCGGAGGCGACGCCGCCTACTCGATTCCGCTAGACCGAGACTCAACCGCGTGGCTGTTTGGCGACACATTCGTGGGGGACCCACGCCAGGGCGGCAAGGTTATCCGTGACACCATGATCCATAACTCCATTGGTATCCGGAAATGCCGTGTCGGGTGCAGCTGGAGTTACTGGTGGTCGGACATGGACGTTCAAAAGCCCGACTCCTTTTTTAAAACATCGGAATCTTCTTATTACTGGCCGCTGGATGGGTTCACGCATCGGAAAGTGCTGTATGTGTTCCTGGAGCAGATGCATGCTACCGGTGCTGGAGGTGCTTTCGGATTCGACTATAGCGGCGTGACGCTGGCGGCGGTTTCCAACTTTACCGCTCCGCCCAGCAGATGGCGGATTACCTACCGTCCCCTTTCGAGAGGTAATCAAGTCATTCCTGGCATTGCCGCGGCGGTCGCCACCGATTCTGGCGCGAGCTATGTCTATGTGTTCACGTTATTTCGCCGGCCGGGCGCCCAACCTTTTGTGGGACTGCTTCGCCTGCCCCTGACGGCGCTGGGCGTCAACGAGCCCCTTTCGGCGTGGCAGTATCTCTCGAAGGATTCAGGGTGGCTGGCCTGGACGTTCCCCTCCACCTCGCCCGCAGATGCCGCGGAAGCGCTCGCGGGGAATATTACAGAAATGACGGTTAAATACCAGGCGCAGATCGGGCAGTGGATCGCCGTCTATCCCACGCCAGGTTCTCTTTCCAATACGGCGGTGTACAGCTTGGCCCGGACCCTCGGCGGTCCCTGGTCGAAACCCGATGCCTTCTTCCATTACCCCGAGATGGAAAAAGCCGACCCTCGATACACTCCCAACGTGTTCTGCTACGGGGTCAAAGAACACCCGGAGCTGGAGTCTCCCGGGCGATTCGCCTTCACCTATGCGTGCAACTCGAGTAAAGTGTCCGAGGTGCTCCGCGATACTCGTCTTTATCGGCCCGCGCTCGTTATCGACAAGTTGCCCGGGAACTTACAATCCGGACATACGCCTTGACAACTAGATAAATTTATACAAAAGTGGAACCGATACCACTACCCCAGTTAGGGGCGGGAATCTGGAGGCGCCCCGATGCGCACGTTTTTCTACGCAACTTTGCTGTTGACCACGATTGCAGCCTGCTTCGGTCAGACCGACACCGGAACAATCCTGGGTTCGGTGAGTGATTCGGGCGGCGGCGCAATTCCGAACGCGCAAGTTACGATTACAAACCAGGGGACCAATCTGACGCAGAAGGTGGCCACCGGCTCCTTGGGTAATTTCACCTCCCCTCCTTTATCGATTGGCTCCTACCGCGTCACGGTGAGCGCCAGCGGTTTCGGCACCAAGGTTCTGTCCGATCTCACTTTGAGGGTTTCGGACCGGATGCGCCTGAATGTGACTCTCCAACCGGGCCAGCTTGAGCAGACCGTCGAGGTTAGCGGTCAAGCTCCGCTGGTCGACACAGCTTCCACTACCTTGGGGGGCGTGGTCACCGAGCAGCAGGTTCATGACTTGCCCATCAACGGGCGGAGCGTGAGTTCGCTGCTAAACCTGGTTCCCGGCGTGGAGCTGAGAGGGTCTGGCAATCAACTGAGCGTAGGAGGAAAGGGTACGTTCAGCCAGGAAGGCGGGGTCCATTTTCTGGTGGATGGCGGCGACGCAAGCCGGGTGGATTACGATGACATGAACAACACCTACGGCTCCAGCGCGGGCCGCGTCTCACGCGCCAGCGTCGACGCGGTGCAGGAGTTCCGCGTGTACACCGACTCCTACTCCGCAGAGTACGGCCAGACCCAGGGCGGCGTGGTCAACCTGATCACAAAATCCGGAACCAACCATCTGCACGGAAGCTTGTTTGAATACTTCCGGAATGAAAAGCTGGACGCCCGCGACTTCTTCAACCCCGGGCCGCGCTTAAAACCGGCTTACCGTCTGAATCAGTTCGGAGGCACCGTGGGCGGGCCCATTGTACGCAATAAGCTTTTCTTCTTTGGCGATTACGAGGGCGTGCGCCAACGCAGCGGAAACATTCTAGTGGCCCAAGTTCCAACTGCCGACGTTCGCGCGACGGCCGTGCCCGTTATCCAGCAGGCGTTTTCCGCCTTGCCGCTTCCCAACGGTCCCGTCTCCGCGACCGACCCCCGCTTCGGGCAATTCAGCGAGGCCATTTCCAATCCGCTCACTGAAAACACCGGCCTGATCAAAGTGGATTGGGAGGCGTCGGCAGCGAATCATTTCACAGGGCGCTACAACATCAACAAGAATCTGACGGACACCTACACCGGCGTTGCTAAGGGCCAAGTGCAGCACGCCCCCGGCATCATGCAACTTGGGATGGTGGGCTACACGCGCATTCTTTCGCCGCGTACCGTCAACGAAACGAATCTCTATTACAATCGCTTCCACGTTGACCCGCTGGCATCTAACGACCCTGTCGTGCTGGGCAGCCCGATCGTGAATTTTGGCGCCGGAGCGGGAGTGGGGCCCGGTTTGTTCAACTTGCGGGTAACCAATAATTCGATTACCTGGCTCGATAACTTGACTACCGTGATTGGGCGCCACCAGGTGAAGGTTGGCGGCCAGATCATTCGCAACCAGCCGAATAAAGAACTCGGGTTTCAGCAGACAGTTTCATATCTGACGTTTTCGGACGCGCTACTGAATCAGGCCTATTCCGACGGCACGCTCGGCTTTCCTGAGATCGGTATCCGGAATACGTATTACCAGCTTTTTGTTCAGGACAATTTTCAGGTGAACCAAAAACTCAGTCTGAATTTAGGCCTCCGGTATCAATACGATTCCACGCCCACCGAGTCTCACGGACGAATCGCCAATTTCGATTTGACCAAAGGCCAACTCGATCCCACGGGCTCGTCTATCCTGGACGCGCCCAAGCTGGATTTCGCCCCGCGGCTCGGGATCGCCTATACGCCGTGGACCTCCGGCCGCACTGTTTTCCGGGCTGGATTCGGGATCTTTTACTCGGATCTGAACGGGGGAAATCTCGCGCAGAACATGCCCAGCAACACGCCCGGTTTTGGGTTCAGCGCATCGGTAAACAACCTGCAGGTTCCGGGTCTGGTGGGCCTGCCCTTTCCGAATATCAGCTCGTTCAGCCTTCCCACCAAGAACTTCTCCACGATCGTGAAGAATTATCAGGAGCCCTATTCGGCCAAGTGGAATTTCAACATCCAGCAGGCTTTGGGCGGGAGCATGATGCTTCAAGTAGGCTATAGCGGCATCCGCGGCGTGCACCTGCTGGGGAGCATCAACCAGAACCGCCTGTTTCCGGGAGGAGTTGGCCGTCCGTTTTCGCAGTACGGCAACATCAACATGACCACGACCGGCATGGTCTCCAATTACCATGCTCTTCAGGTAGTGTTTCGAAAGCGCTTAAATCACGGTCTTACGTTCAACGCCAATTACACGTTCTCCCATTCGCTGGACGACGCTCTCGGGGTTTTTGGCGGCTACGCGGACGACCACAACGCACGTCTGGATTACGGCAATTCCGATTTCGACGTGCGCCATAACCTGGAGTTCGACACTACCTATCTGATTCCCGGCGCCCCGCGCATTCCGAAGGTGATCGGCTCGGGCTGGCAGATGAATGTGATCGGCACCATCCGGAGCGGCTTTCCCTTCAGCGTTTCCTGCGGATGCGATCCTCTGAAAGTAGGGCAGGCGTCCAGCCGCGCCGATATTATTCCGGGCGTTCCCGTAAGGCCTGCGAATTACAGCGTGCCCGCCAATCAGTTGAATCTGGCCGCTTTTGCTGCGCCGGTGGGGCACATCGGGACTCAGGCCCGCAATGCGCTGTACGGGCCCGGCGACGTGAATTTCGATAGCTCGTTTTTCAAAGACTTCGCGGTCGCTGAAAAGCAGCGGCTGCAGTTTCGTGCCGAGTTCTTCAACATTTTCAATCATCCGCAATTCAGGAATCCGAGCGCCGCTCTCAATAACCTGCCGTTCTTCGGCCAGACTACCAGCACGCTCAGCACGATTGAAGGGTTCCACACGAACCGGCAAATTCAGTTCGCTTTGCGCTATTCGTTCTAGAGTCGGTGTTGACCGTGGACCGGCGCACGTTTGTAAAGTCCGTTCTGGCCGCCGCTCCGGCCGCGCTAACCGCCGCCGGCGAGGGCGAACCGATTTTGTACTTCGTGGACGGCTATCACGGCGGGGTGAGGGGTCACATGCCCCAAGGCGCGTGGCGCGACATCGTGACGCGTTTGGGGCGGACACCCGGCTGGAAACTCTGCCTGGATATTGAACCGGCCTCCTGGGTTCGTCTGGCCGAAGACGACCCGCAAGCCTACTCTCAACTGGCAAGCTATTTACAGGCTGACCCGAATTCCGCGCGGGTAGAAATGGTGGGCGGGACTTTCTCTCAACCCTATGGCTGGGCCCTGACCGGCGAAAGCAACATCCGGCAGCTGGTGCGCGGGCTGGAAGTAATCCGGGCCAGCTTTCCGCATCTTCCGGTAGATACGTACGCCATGCAGGAGCCGTGCTGGGCTAGTTGTCTTCCGCAAATCTTGATCTCGCTGGGCTTTAAAGCGGCGGTTCTAAAGAACCCCAGCACAGCATGGGGCGGATATAGCGCCGGGATTGACGCGGAAACGGTTACCTGGATCGGACCTGACGGCGCGTCGATCCGGACAGTCCCGCGGTATGCCTGCGAAGAACTTCTCGACACGTGGCGCACCGAGGCGCAGGCCGGGTCACTGGCGTTCGCCAGGAAATGCGTGGAGCGTGGCATTGAGCATCCGGCGGGAATGTGTTTTCAGGATCTGGGCTGGGCGGCGCGCCCCAACGTCAAAGGCGATTACATCCGCTTTGCTACCTGGCGCGAGTACATGCAATCCGTTGCGGGAAAGACGGTCCGGGACTGGCGCTTCAGCATGGAAGATATTCGTTGCGCGCTGCCCTGGGGAGAGAAAACTCTCCAAAACGTCGCCCGGCAGGTTCGCTCGGCGGAAAACCGGTTGCTGGTAACGGAGAAACTGGCCTCCATGGCGGCTGTTCGAAGCCAACAACCCTATCCAGCCGACGAGATTCGCCAAGCCTGGGACCAAACGCTCTGGGCACAACATCACGACGCCTGGATCACGGCCACTACCCGTTCGGGGCGCGACGCCTGGGCGTTCCAAATCGCCGCCGAGACATGGACCGCCGAATCCTCCTGCCGCGAAATTATCGATCGGGCTCTGGATCGTTTGACCGGCCTCAACGGCCCGCCGTCCGGCGAGAGCGATCACGGCAAGACAATCCGCGTTTTTAACACTCTGGGACATGATTGCCGGGATCTGGTGGAGATCGAGATCGCCGCCGACCCGGGCGCCCAAGCGACCCGCGTGCGCGATTCTTCCGGCCAGATCGTTGCCAGCCAATTTGAGGTTATTCGAAAATACGTAAGCGACCAGGAGGACCGAGTGCGCGGTAGTGCGCTGAACGGCACTCTTGGACCGGGAGAGAGCGTGGGCGCGGGCCGGTTGCTGTTCCGCGGTTCGGTGCCGGCCACCGGCGAGGCGGCCTACACCGTGGAGACGGTGCCGGAAACGGAACAAAGCTCCCCGGGAGCAGCCGCTCGGGTGGACGTCGATGGCTCCGTTACCCTCGAAACAGATCTTTATCGAATCCGATTCGATCCATCACGGGGAGGTTCCGTTTCGAGTCTCTTTGCCAAACAAATAAGTCGGGAATTTTGCCAATCGGGCGAGCGCCGCTTCCACGAGTTCCGCGGCTATTTCATAGAAGAGAGAAACTGGGCCAGCAGCGCCGCGCATCCGGCCAAGCTGGAAGTAGTGGAAAGCGGCCCGATCAGGGCTACCGTTTCGGTGAGCGGATTGATCTCATCGATCCCTTTCCGCACCTCCGTCAGTCTCGTTCAAGGAGAGCCGAGGATCGACTTTCACACGCAGTTCCGGTTTGAGAAGGATACCTGGATAGGGGATCCCTGGGAGATCAAGCCGGAACTGCGGATGACCGGAAGAAGGCGGTCGGAGTACGACGACCGCTATAAGCTGCTTGCTCTTTTCCCTGTGTCTCTGGAACGCACACACATTTATAAGAATGCCGCATTCGACGTGTGCAAAAGCCGGAACTCCAATACTTTCTTCCAAACCTGGGACACCATCAAACACAACATAGCGGTGAACTGGGTGGACCTGGTGGACGAACGGGAAGAGTTCGGTGTGGCTCTCTTTACCGATCACACCACGAGCTACGCGCACGGCGAACATCACCCTCTTTCGCTGGTGCTGGGTTGGGGCTGGGATGGCGGGTTCTGGTGGGGCAAATGTCCACTAAAGGGACTGCAGGAATCGCGCTATTCCATCGTGCCGCATGGCGGACGCTGGGATCAGGCGGCACTTTGGCGTAGGAGTTCGGAGATGGCCGAGCCCCTTCTAGCCCGGCTTGCGAGCGGGAGCGTCAAAGAAAACCATTCGTCGCTGGTGCGCGTGGAAAGCCCGGGTCTGTATCTAACCGCGATGACGGTGAGCGGCCGCGACCTTCTGCTGCGATTTTTCAATGCGGAGAGCCCGAACAACGATCACGAGATCTCCTTGGGGATGGAACCTAAGCTGATTGAGTTGGTTGAATTGGACGGCCGGGTCAGCCAGAGGCTGCGTCCCTCGGCTGCGACCGGGCCCGGACGAAAGATCAAGATCCACGTCCCCAGGTTCGGGATCAGAACGGTGCGGACCTCGGGATTTTAGGAGAGGCGGCCAGGAGGGCGCGTCTTCACCAGTGGTTCTCGCAAATTCCGAGGTGATTGGTAAGGTAGTTGTCCTTATCCTTCGATTCTGGCCGGCGAGCGTATTGTCAGCCATCCCTCGTGTCATTATTGGGGTCGTTCCGCAGTCGTGCCGCTCTCCAGTTTTAGATCGTTGCCGTCCGTATTGCCGGCGGGAGAGCGTTAGCCGACGTTACGAGGCGATTTCCAACCGCTGTAACGTTTTGTGACGTCCGGCTCAGGTGGGTCCTTGGTCCTCCTGATCAACTCCGTCAGGTAGAGACTTCATGCCCCTGGCAATTTCTTGCCAGTCATCAGCAAATCGTTCGGATACACATGGTTCACGTTCCCGGGCGTCACTAAACGATGGGCCGTAAACACTGCCGGCGGATGCGCACGCTTTTCGGCTATATCAATTGCCAGCCGAACTAGCCGTTCGCCGTAAGTCTCGGGAAAGTACGCGACTGTGCCCGTCAGGCGCGTGTTCGGCCTCCTCATCTCTTGCCTGGCTTCGATGACCGCGTCTTGCCCGATCACAGCGCATTGCTCTTCTCTGGCGAACTCGCGAAAAGCTTCCAGCGCCCCGAGGGCCGAGGAATCGTTTACGGCTCCCACCAGAATCCGTTGGCAACGGCTGCGGCTCAAATGCTTGCGCACGGTTTCCAGTGTGCGCTCGTAACGCCCTTGCGTATCGTACCGGAACAACGGCAATGCAGACCCGCGAGGCACCACACTCGTGATGCCGTCGTAAATTCCCAGTATCCTCGCCTCCAATACTGGACTCACGGCGGACTGAAGGAGAATAAGCTCATCCACCTGGCCGCTCCATTGCTGCATTGCCCAGCGTCCCAGGTGCACTCCTCCCAGCCTTCCCGCCTTGTAGTTGTCGGCTCCAAAGTAAACCGCATCCGGATGCGGGTTGTCCACGGCAATCACCGGAATGCCGGCACGCCGAAACCTGTCCGTGATCTCAGGCGCGATATCCGAGATTCGCTGGAATTCGATAGCAACATCCACTTTCTGTTCGATTAGAAGGTCCACATTGCGCAAAGCCACCTTACGGCTGGCACGATTATTCAGCACGATCAGATCTATATCGTTGTCCTTTGCGGCTGCGACCAGAGAATCGGTCACGGTGCTGATGAAAGCCACCACCTCACTCTGCGCCGCATAGCCCAGCGAAAGTCTCTTGTTCCGAAAAGGCTTGAAACGGCACCGGTAGGCCCGTGGGCCCACCTTCTCGACAAAATTCTTGGAAACCAGCGTGGAAAGGATGCGGAATACAGTTACTTTCGTCACTCCAGCTCGCTCGGCAACCTGTCCCAGGGTGAGAAGTTCCGTAGGATCGCGGAAGGCGCTGAGAATGTCGCAGGCCCGCGCAACCGAGTCGACCGTGTAGTCAGGGAAGGCATCCTCCCCCGCTTTCTGTTTCATCAGATAATACAGAATAACAGCGATCGTCATCCGCAGTCGCGTTGATATCTCAGCAAATTCAACGGCTGCCGTTTCACTACGGGAAATGGATGTTGCTGAGGCTTTTTCCGGTTGTCCCGTCTATACCGCCCCCTGTAGCATTTGATTGCGAGCCGGGCTCCTCATATGCGTCTCTCTGGGCTTCTCCTTCTTTTTCTCCTGCTGGACGGTTTGGGTTCAGCCGCGCCCACCGTTGAATTCAATCGGGATGTACTCCCGATTCTTTCCGACAAGTGCTTCATCTGCCACGGTCCCGATGCGGCAGCAAAGAAAATCCCGTTCCGTCTCGACCTGGAGGCCTCCGCGAAGGCCGATCTTGGTGGACATCGCGCGATCGTCGAAGGCAGCCCCGAAACCAGCGAATTCGTCCACCGCATTTTTTCGGAAAACAAATCCACGCGCATGCCACCCACCTATTCCGGCTTGTCTCTTTCGCAAGCCGAAAGGGAGACGTTACGGACGTGGATCGAGCAAGGCGCCAAATGGCAGCAGCACTGGTCGTTTATCCCTCCCGTCCGTCCGGCCTTACCGGTGGTGAAGAACACTGCTTGGGTCCGCAATCCAATCGACGCGTTCGTACTAGCGAGACTCGAAAAGGAAGGCCTGAGACCCTCGCCGGAAGCCGATCGCCAAAAGCTGATCCGGCGCGTGTCTCTGGACCTCACCGGTCTGCCACCCACGCCTGCCGAAACCGACGCGTTCCTTAACGATAAATCCTCCAACGCATACGAGAGAGTTGTTGACCGCCTGCTCGCCTCGCCGCGCTACGGAGAGCGCATGGCCGCGCGCTGGCTCGATGCCGCCCGATATGCGGATTCAAACGGTTATCAATACGATGCCGAGCGCATCATGTGGCGCTGGCGCGATTGGGTCATCGACTCGTTCAATCGCAACCAACCCTTCGATCAGTTCACGGTGGAACAACTCGCCGGTGACCTGCTTCCGAACGCCACACTTGATCAGAAAATAGCCACCGGATTCAACAGAAATCATCGCGCGAATACCGAAGACGGTATCGTTCCCGAAGAATATGCCGTCGAATACGTCGTCGATCGCGTAGAGACAACGTCCACCGTCTTCATGGGCGTAACTCTCGGTTGCGCCCGCTGCCACAACCACAAATACGATCCGTTTACACAGAAAGAGTTCTACCAGGTCTTCGCCTATTTCAA
>JAOAPQ010000057.1 GCA_025462965.1 Bryobacterales bacterium | reverse complement strand
CTTATGCGAACAGCGGCGTAGTGAACTTCGTAACTCGCTCTCCCGAAGACGGACCCACGTTCGATCTAACCGCCGAGGGCGGCAGCCTGGGTGAGCGGCGCTTTAGCCTCACCGGCTCGGACCTGTTCCACGGGTTCGGTATCGCGGGTTCAAGTTCCCGGCGGGATTTCAATGGGCCCGTGGTCAATAGCGATTACGAAAACACCAACGTGTTTCTCAGCCTATCGAGGAAGTGGCGCCGCCAGAGCCTGACGGTGCATGGCGACTATGACACTAACAACACGGGCGAGCCGGGCGCGTATGGCTCCAATCCGGCGCATATCTTCACCGGCCTCGACACAATAAGCCGCAGCCGAAACTATTTCTCGGATTATTTGGCGCATTACCAGGCAGAGGTGACGGATCGCGTCCGGCAGGAAGTCTTCGCGAGTTTCTTTCTGAACAACAGCCCGTACCAGAGCGCATTCGGAACCAGCTTCAATAAAGATATCCGCGCGGAAGCCGAAGAGCGCACCACTATCGCGGTTACGCGCTACTACACCACCGCTCTTGGCTTCACTTACGAGCGGGAGGAAGACAAGAATACTTATATCTCCGACGCCAGTTCGCGCAAATTTCCACTGCGGCGCGACCAGCAGGGCATGTACTGGGAGAACCGGTTGCAGCTCTGGGGACGGCTCTTCCTGAACGCGGGCCTGCGCCAGGAAGTCTTTGAACAGGCGCCGATTCCCGCGGAGGCCGCCAGCCCGTATTACGCGACGCGTCCGAACCTGCCGCATCAAACCTATCTGAAAACGAACCCAAAGCTCTCCGCCGCGTATCTGTTTCCGGAAGGCACACGCCTCCATGCATCATTCGGAACGGGCATCCGTCCCCCCGGCGGTTCGGACCTGGCGTTCACCAACAACCCCGGCCTGAAGCCGGAAAAAACCGTTGCCGGGGACGTGGGCGTCGATCAGCGTCTTCTGCATGATCGACTCTCAATTGGCGCAACATACTTCCGCAACCGCTTTTCGGATCAGATTGTCGCGCTCGGGGGAAATCTTTCGCTCCTCGGATCGTTTCAGACGGGCAATCTCTCGCGAACCAAATCGGACGGCGCCGAATTCACCGCCGAATGGCGTCCGGCGCGTTGGTTCTCCGCCGCGGGAAATTACACGTACCTCGACACCGCCATACTGTCGCTCAAGGGCAGTGACACGCTGGTGCAAAAATATTACACGTTGGGACAGCAGTTGCCCCGGCGTCCAAAGCACTCCGGATCGCTCGTTGCCACGTTTCAATACCGGAGTTGGAGCGCGGACGTCACCGGCTACCTTCGAGGTGAAACGCTCGATATCGAGCCCAACTTTGGCGCTTCGGCCGGCTTTTACCGCAACCCCGGGTATCAGAATATCGGCCTCAATCTGAACTATCGGGTCGGCCGCGGTTTAACGGTCTATGGCAACCTGCGGAACGCACTCAACCAGCGGTATGAAGAGATCTACGGTTACCCTTCCCCAATCCTGAACTTCGTCGCGGGCGCTAAATGGAGTCTGCCGCGAGGGGGTAGATAATGGGACTAGTGGAAACGTTCAACGAGCCGCGCATAGCGATCAACCGCGTTTATACGCGGCGCGGCGATGCGGGCGAGACTGGTCTGGTGGGCGGGCAGCGCGTACGCAAGGACGATCCGCGCATCGAGTGTTACGGCACGGTGGATGAGCTGAACTCGTTCATTGGCCTGGCCCGAGGCAGCGTCGAAGGGTTCCCCTCCTTGTCCGAGTTGGCCGTTATCCTGAAGCGCGTGCAGCACGAGTTGTTCAATGCCGGTTCGATCCTCGCGACGCTTCCGCCCGACGTACACCCGAAGCAGCCCCGCGTCACCGATGCCGAGGTCGCGCGCCTGGAGGCGGAGATCGATGGCATGAACGCGATTCTCCCGCCTTTGCGCAGCTTCGTTCTACCCGGCGGATCGCGCGCAAATGCCGACCTGCATGTTTGCCGGACCGTCTGCCGCCGCGCCGAGCGCCTGTGCGCCTCGCTGGAGGACGCGGATCACGATACACTGAAGTACTTGAACAGGCTCAGCGATGCGCTCTTTGTCTGGAGCCGTTGGGTGAATCATCAACTGGGCGTCCCGGAGACGCTCTGGGAGCCGAACGAAGCGGCTTCCGCGCACAGTTAAAAGTAGGAGCAACGAAATGGAACAGCAGAGAAACATCCGTCCTTTAGCTCTCGGCCTCACAATCTTGAGCGGTTTGGCGAGGCTTCTGCCGCATCCGCCGAATTTCACGCCCGTGGGCGGCATGAGCTTGTTCGCCGGAGCGCGCCTCGCCGGTTGGTACGCCTATCTGGTTCCGCTCGCGATGATGGCGGTCACGGACTTCCTGCTTGCCGCCATCAAAGGCGTGCCCGTATCGCGCGTTTCGCCGTTCGTCTACGCAAGCTTTCTGATCAATGTCTGGATAGGGCGCAAGCTGCTGGCGCGATCGGAGAATCCGATTCGGATCGGTTCTGCCGCGTTCCTTTGCAGTCTCCAATTCTTCCTTGTGACAAACTTCGCCGTGTGGCTATCGTCGAGCTTCTACCCGCATACGCCCGCGGGTCTGGCGGAGTGCTTCACGGCTGCGATCCCGTTCTTCGGGCGCACGCTGGCGGGCGATCTCGCGGCCACCGCTGTCCTCTTTGGCGCCCATTCCTGGCTGAGCCGGCGCGTCGCACGCACCGAACGCGTTTCGCTTCAGACCGCTTGAAGCCCGCCGTGCTCTCCTGGAGCGGCGGTAAGGATTGCGCTTGGTGCCTGCGTGTGTCGCCCCTTCCGATTGATGCTTTGGTAACCACCTTCGACGAGACAACCGGCCTCGTTCCGATTCACAACGTTCCCATCTCCCGCATGGAAGCCCAGGCGGCGGTTCTGGGTATATATTTGCGCAAGGTTCCGCTGCCGCCCGCCTGTCCCAATGATGAGTACCGTGAACGGATCTCCGCCGCGTTTCAGGCTGACGAAGCGATAATCTTCGGCGACCTCTTTCTCCAGGACATCCGCGACTTCCGCGAGCGAAGCTTTCCCGGCCGCGAACTGATCTTTCCGCTCTGGAAGCGCGATACCGCGGCCTTGGCACGGGAGATGATCGCCGGCGGTTTGCACGCAACCGTCACCGCGGTGGATCCAACGACATTGCCGGCCTCTTTCGTCGGCCGTGCGTTCGATGAACGTTTCCTGGCTGACCTCCCCGCCGCCGTCGATCCCTGTGGTGAGAACGGCGAGTTTCATACCTTCGTATCCGAACAATGCCTCGCATCGTTTCGCTGATCTCGAGCGCCACGGAGATCGTGTACGCCCTGGGCGAGTCTGTGGTCGGGCGCTCGCATGAATGCGATTACCCGCCGCAGGTGTTGAGTCTCCCGTCCTGCACCCGCCCGCGCATTCCCGTCAACGGAAGCAGTCTAGAGATCGATACCCTTGTGAAGCTGGCCGCGGCCGAGGCGATCTCGATCTATGAGGTCTTCGACGACGTACTGGAGCAGCTTCAGCCCACGCACATCCTCACGCAAACACAATGTGAAGTCTGCGCCGTGAGTCTGAAGGATGTGGAGCGATCGGTTGCCTCCCGCCTGGCCAGCCACCCCCAAATTGTGTCGCTGCAGCCCAACTCGCTCGCGGATATCTGGGAGGACATTCGCCGCGTGGCCGGCGCGCTTGGCATCGTGGAGAAGGGCGAGGAAACCGTGGCGGCTCTGCAGACGCGTATGGCGGCCATCTCCGCTCGAGCGAAGGCGAGGCCGGAGCGGCCCACCGTGGCATGCATCGAGTGGCTCTCACCGCTCATGGCCGCGGGCAACTGGATGCCGGAACTGGTCGAGATGGCGGGCGGGGTGAACCTGTTCGGCGAAGCCGGCAAACACTCGCCATGGATGACCTGGGAGGACCTCGTCCGCGCCGACCCCGATGTGATCGTCGCGATGCCGTGCGGCTTCGATCTGGAACGTACGCAGGACGAAATGTACTGGCTGACAGAGCACCCGGATTTTCCGCACCTGAGAGCCCGCGTCCATCCCGTTGACGGAAACAGCTACTTCAACCGGCCTGGCCCGCGCGTGGTGGAATCGCTGGAGATCTTAGTCTCGCTCCTCCACCCGGATCCTGCCTAAACCAGGATCCCGGCCGCTGTAGTTGACGAAGCCTGTAGGGCGGCTTGCCAAGCCGCGCGCCGATAGCATCGGCGCTTCGACCTAAACCAGGATCTTCTTCGCCACCACGCCCGCCACATCCGTCAGCCGGAAATCCCGGCCGCTGTACCGGTACGTCAGCTTCTCATGGTTCAACCCAAGCAAATGCAAAACAGTCGCATGGAAATCGTGCAGCCCCATCCGGTCTTCCACCGCATAATACCCAATGTCGTCCGTCGCGCCATACACAAACCCGGCCTTCACGCCGCCGCCCGCCATCCAAATGGAATATCCATAGGGATTGTGGTCGCGTCCGTCACCTCCCTGCGACACCGGCGTCCGGCCGAACTCTCCCGCCCAGATCACCAGCGTGTCTTTCAACAGCCCGCGCGCCTTCAGATCCTTGAGCAGCCCGGCGATCGGCTTATCCACTTCCTTCGCGTTCTCCGTATGCTTCGGGAACAATTCGCCGTGCTGATCCCACTTATAGCTGTGCGTGCATTGGATGTACCGCACACCGCGCTCAGCCAGACGGCGCGCCAGCAAACACTGCCAACCGAAATCGCGCGTGACATCTTCATCCATGCCATAGAGCTTCTTGGTTGCTTCCGATTCCTTCTCCACCTGGAAGGCTTCGGGCGCCTGCGACTGCATCCGGAATGCCAGTTCGTAGGCCTGGATCCGCGCCTCCAGTTGCGGATCATCATGCCGCAGCGCCGCGTGCCGTCGGTTGATGTTCTGGAGCATGTCCAGTTCGAAGCGCTGCTGGTCTGACGAGTAGTGCTTGTTGAGCAGATACTCGATCGGCTCG